>JAHDNZ010000078.1 GCA_018435125.1 Bacillota bacterium
CCATGCAGATTTACACCTGTTGCTACAAAACCTATTTAGTCCATTATCAAGTGCTTCAAATTCTTTATCGCAAAACTCGCAGGAAAACATGGCTGTAGCATGCAGTTTGTCCTTGTTTTTCTCGTAATGTGCACGGTGCCACTTTTTGCCTTCTTCCGACCCGTGCCATTCAGACGCCGCTGGACGAGCGTTTTCTGCCAGATTCTTTCTTGACCATTCCACCCATTCAATGTTTAGCGAGTTCTCTATGCCATGTAAAGTAACATGCTTCGAGTGTTTGATGATAGAGAGATTTTCAATGTTGTTATTGCCTTTGTGTCCATCCCTGTGGTGAATGTGGTAACCCTTTGGAATAGGACCGTTGAAATACTCCCAAACATATCTGTGAAGGCGCTTGCGAATAGTTGAATTAAAATAGTAACCCGTCTTATCATCTTTTGTGAATTTCAACCCTTCAAAATAAGCAAACTTTCCATCTTGTTCATACCTAATCACCGTTATCACCCCTTAAGACATTCCATTTCATATCTCATTATATCAAAGGTGATTAGAAATATCTAGTATTTCATCGCCCACTTCAAGCTCCTGGATTAATTTCCACCCGTGTTTTGTAAGAACCGGGTGATAATCAGTAGCTCGTACCACCCTACCGTCTTCCATCTCTACCTCGTAAACGTCAAGATCGACTCCCGTCTTTTTAACGTCGTAGAATGAACCGATGGTTGGCTCTTTATTGACTAGATCAAAACAATGTACCTCCCCAGTTGTACCAACCAGATCCTTGATTTGAACGTCACCGTCTACCGTGTTTATCCATGTACCTCCTGTTAAACAGTGATTGTTCTTATCGGGATAGTCAGCCCTGAAGTTTCCTTCTTTATCTTTCTCTAGCTCATAATTAAGGAACTCTCTTGCTGTATTGGGACATCTTTCATTGTCAATTACTATCTCTTCTAAGTCTTGAAGGAACTTAATTCCATGTTCGATACTACCTGGACCTTTCTTAGCTCCTACAATCCTTAAGCCTAGGTCCTTAAACTCAGCAATCGTTCTTGGCTCAGCGCTATCTGCTGTAATCTGCTCGTTGTACTTATTTTCTTTCTTAATGTCTTCTACTGCTTTCCGGTTCTTCATGCCTGCCTTATGAATCTCAAAGAAGATATACAGTCTTCTCCTGGTCTTATCAAAGTGACACACAGCGTAGTGAAGGGGATCTGATGCATAACCAAAGTCTAAGCCTCTCTTTACGCTGTCAAATCGCTTAATCTCTTCGTCTGTAATCTTTCTAATTTTTACATTAGTAAAGACTTCGCCGCCGGTACCCGTTACCTCTCCTAAGTACTCATGCCTATAGGCCTTCTCATTGACCTTTTTCAGGTGCTTTGCCTCAATGATGAAGGGCTCACCTAACCAGTGCCTAGGTACATCTAGGTAAGTACTGTGATGTACTAACCTATCTGGTCTTTCGTCTAATAGTTCAGTGTTGGCCCAGTTCCTGACGCTTTTAGGAGGGTTAAAGGAATAAAAGACTACAAACCTTGAACCACCTCTCATTAGTGACTGGTTTATAGTCCTTATCTCTTCCATGCCACTGAACTCATCAACTTCTTCATACCAGATATACTTAGCGTATCCCTTACTGAACTTTGTAGACTTTATCTTTTTAGGAGCGTCTGCACCCCTGAATAGGATCTTCTGACCAGTAGGAATATAAGTAAGCTCTAACGGACTTTTTGTTTCATGCCAATAGGATGACACTCCTAATTTTTCTATAGCCCATATTAACTGCTCGTATACGCTATCTTTCAAATATAGGCCAATCTTCCTGAGGATAACTGCATTGGCATTAGGGTCTTGCATCATGCCTAATATAATCTCGATGCTAACAAAGGAAGATTTGGTGCTTCCTCTTCCTCCCTTTAACCAGTAGTGGGTATGAGCTTCATCTTTTAAATCTTGATGCACTAGATAAAAAGGCGGAGCTATTAGATTCGATAATCTAACCTTCTTCATCTTCATCAACTACTATGTCATCAATTATTTGAACACCCACATCAGCATTAATATCTACCTTGTCGGTAAATAGACTATAACGCTTACCTAGGAGCTCTGCAGCTTTGATTCTTTCTCTTGCAGCTACTTGTTTCTTAACTGTTCTTGCCCTACTCTCATAATCGCCAACGCTCTCTATTACAACGACGTCTTCGTCTATTTCTCCCCTCATCATAGAGGTTAAGTGTTTCAAAACCTCATCAGCTTTAGCAATTCTTTTGTCCTCTAGCTGCTCAAGTCTTTCTTTTATAAAATAGTCAAGTTTAGTCAGGTTTTCATTTCCAATCTGTTTGGCGCTTCTCTCGCTATATCCCGCTTTTTTAGCTGCTTCAGTAGCATTCCCTAACTCAACGTAGTGATCTATAAACCTTTTTTGTTTTTCCGTTAGCTTACTATGCATATCACCTCACCTACCCTAAAATATCTAGCTATTAAACCTCTTCTATTCGCTTTCTAATAATTTCGCAATACTCATGTTCTAACTCAATAGTGTATTTTTTGCTACGTGGGATAGCATTTTAATAAAATTTTGACTGGAGCGGTGTTTTTTCTTGTTTCATAACTTAATTAAATTCTTAAGACTACTAAAACATCACAGCGCATTGCGAGAACGCTTTATAAAGCAAATGCAAGCGTTACACCTGCTAAATGGCATCAAAAAAGAGCCGTCCATTCCTCGACAGCTCTTACATGTATGCCCAATACCATAATAACATGGCAGAAGGGTCAAAAACGGCCAACTTTCGGCCAATTATATTTCCCATCCTAATCTTTCTGCTATCAATTCTATAAACTCTCTTCTCCATCTTCTGAAAGTCCTCTCACTTATCCCTAGTTCTTCTTGAATTCCTCTATCAGTAAATCTTTGCTCAAAATACTTCATCTGTATTAATTTAAGCTTAACCGGTTCTTGTGTCCGCTCTACCACGCCCAAAGCCCATTCAATAGCATTTACTCTCTTATCTATTTCACATATTACTCCGGAAGAACATAGCTTAACTACTTTCCTCCCAGTGGGATCTCCTGGGCCTGTGTAGGCAGGTATTTCTGGTTGTCCTCCACCTTCTATAATGTCAGCCTTCATTTCTGCTAACTCTGCTTTTCTAGGTTTATAATGATAGAGTTCCTTCTCTATCAGCCTGAAATTAGCCCGCTTCAAGTCTTTATGTGTCGTTGTTTGATTCACTATATAACGCTCCTTTCAGACTTCACTTTGTCTTCTATTAGTGCGGTTATAACTTACATTTCTATATTTCTTTGGAAATAAAAAACCGACACAACAGGTGTTATCCTGTAAATGTCGGCGTCTCTTCTTTGAGTAGCCTAGCTATGGTTAATCTCTAAGGAGCATCCTGATCATCTGAATAAACCATTCTATCTATATGGTCAAGTTTGTATTTGCCCTTCGCTATATAGTTAACAGGATGACCATACTCTGTTTTCAGAGATCTCTCACCTTCAATTTCAGCGTCTGGGTTATCGAAAGTGGCAGCATCCAAAATATCGACATATTGAAAAATTTTATACTTGTTCCCTTCATCGTCATACGCAACAAAAGATCCTCTATTGTCTATGCGTTTTACCACCATGTTCATCCCCCCATTTGGTTAATGATTACACATAGTTATCTTTTGTATTCCCTAATCTCTTCAGGAACATAATCCAATATAACTCGTAATATTGCATTAAGTTGCACAGGTGTTATTTGTTGGCCGGCCTGTGTATGAATGTCATTCCTTAAAGGTTTAATAACATAATTAATCCTATCTGGATTAATTCTATTCGGATCAGCTGTATCAATGTAATAGTTTAAAAATACTGATAACCTCAGAGAGGATATTACCATCTGACCCTCCCGCAGATAAATAATGCCCAGGATTATCCATTACGATCAATTCCTTTCTTATTCAGATTTATTCTCACCCCACTCTCTCCCTCTC
>JAHDNZ010000083.1 GCA_018435125.1 Bacillota bacterium
GACAAAATATACGCTGATCCCAATTTTAAGGCGGATAACTTTATAGGTATAGCTGAAGCTACAAAGGTTGGCTAGCCAACCTTATCTTTACACAAAACTATCTTGGACGGTAGTTCAACTTGAAATTGCAATTTGGGAAAAATAAATAACTTAAAAATAGCTTCAAAAGGTGGAGTGTGGAATATACACTCCGCTTTTTTTTAATATTAGGCGTAATAACGCTCCTTGGCACATATGTATGATTAGAATAAGTCCACAATTTGATTGGGCTTTAAAAATCGTAACTACACCAATTGAGGTGACCTCTAATGAACAGGTTGATTAGATTTATTGCCGCCTTAGGTCTTTTGGGTTTGGCTTTTTTTCAAGCCAAAGCTTTGGGAGAGATATCTATTTCACTCTGGTTGGCAACAGGTGTTTTATTTATCTTGGCTGTTTTTTTACAGGATAACTGGCAGCTTCTAACTATACCTTTGGCCCTACCTCTTTTTATCTCGCTTTATCAAAGCGGTAATAATGAAGTTTTAGCTCTGGCCTTACTTAGCCTAATAGCAATTATCAATAATAGTTTTGTAAGCTTAATTTTGTGGGTTTTATCCGGCAGTTTATTTTTACTAAATGGGTTTATGTACGGTTGGCAAATAGATCTCTTACCTTACCTTTGTTTGGGGTTAGTGGTAGCTTGTGGCCGAGAAGAAAGGGAAATATCTCAGGGTTTAGAGGAGAAAGATAATATAATCCGTTTTGATTATGAAGAAAGCTTGAGGCTCAAAAAAGAAAATACACGCATTAAAGCCTTGCTGGTTAATAAAAATGAGACTCTGGAAGTACTAGACAAACAAAACCATGAAAAGCTAGGCTTAGAATTAAAAGCAGTTACAGCAAAACTGGCATTACTTCTTTTTGAATTGAAAGTAATACTGGAACCAAGTATTATTTCTGAGATTTCAACTTTAAATGATTTGGAAACAAACCTATACAATCTGCAAAAGATCATACCCAGCTATTGGCCTGAGCTCTTTTTTACAGAAACTCTAGGTGAGATATTAACTAAAACTGCCTTAGAAAGAAAAGGGATACTCTATTTGAAGTTAAAGAAACTGGATTTAAAAGTGGCCGAAAAATATGTCTTAAACGAAGTCACCCGTAATTTTCTTGAAGAAAACAAAAAGCTAGAGATCTCTTTGGAAGAAGGTCAGGAGGGACTTTTTTATGTACTTAGGCCAATTATTAAAAAGGAACTGGAACCAAGACTATTAAAATTAGTTGCCGGTATCGGCGGCAATGTTATCTTTAATGAAGAGGAGCTATATATAATCTGGAGGGTGGAAGATGAGAGTTCTTTTAGTAGCACCTCATAAAAGAAGGGGAGTGCTTTTGAGATACTTACGTGAAAAAGCTCTGTATACGGTAACAACTGTTGGCAGCTGGGACGGGGCTAAAAAATTCCTGGGTCAACAAGAAGAGGTGATTATTTTTACACCTGAGGTAGCAGACGATATTTTACGGGAGTTTTCACTTTTGAAAAATGCCAGTCAAGCTAAAACACTTTTTCTAACAGACTGGCCTTATGATAAAAGAATATGGAGGTTGCTTACAGTTGGTCTTGATAGTTATTGTCTGCTGAATCTAGATAAGCTAGAAATAGTATTAAACAAAGTGCAAAATAATTATATTTTTTTAGATTGAAGGATAGTAAGGTAAGACGCGGTATTTTAAGAATAAAAAATGGAAGTGGGTGCTCTGGTGAAAAAGATGCTTATGGTCTTAATTATAGTTGTTGTTTTAGCTTTTTCTTCTGGAGCGTTAGAGCTTCATTTCGGTCTTAGTGTAAGTAAATTTAGTTCTAAGTCAAAATTAGGATTACCGTTTGGTTATGGCTTCGTGGCCAGTGTAAATCTAGCTAAACATTTAGGCCTTCGTGGTAGTTGGCACTTTGATAGTAAAAAAGCAGGTTCTAACATTCCAAGTAGTAGTGTAGGGCTTGTTACTCTTGAAGGGGCTTTTCTTGTTCCTCTTAAAAAAAGTTTTCAGTTCTATCTTGGCTTGGGACCAGCACACTACATAGAATCGGATGCTGATTTTAATTTAAGTAACAGGTATATAAGTGTTTCTAGCGGATTTGAGTTACAGTTATTTCCTAAAATCTGGCTAAACTTTGGCGCCAATATGTTGGCTAAAAAAGATACAACTTCAGACTATCGCTTAATAGGCGGGCTTTGTTATAGCTTTTGATTCTTAGCGATAGAAGCTAAAAAAGACCGGCAATACAGGTCTTTATGTTTGCTATAGGCTTTAGTTACTAACAAAATCGTCTATTGGCATGGCTTAAATATAAAAAATAGGGTACGGTATCGTACCCTATTTTTTATATTTCTTGATAAAGCGGTTGTATTCGGCATATTTAGTTTTTAGATCCAAGTTCATGTTTTTGGCTGCTTCCAGGATGGCCTTTGTAGGGTCTTCTTTTTGTAGAACAACTTTATTGATAGCAAACTCAATATGACGCAGGACAATAGCTTCAGAGGCAATAGCAAAAGGAGGAGCTTTGGCTGTTTTGACAACCCCAAGCAAAACTTGCTTATGATTTTCCGGCAAACTCAAACTACTATAGGCTTTTTGAGCAGTTGGTATATGGATACTTCCCGGTATTTTTTCCATTATCAGGGTGGCATATTGGGCTTGAAATTCGGCTGAGGTGATAAACTTCACAAATTCCCAAGCTTCTTTTTTATTAAGGCTGTTTTTAAAAATGGCAAAAGGTGTACCGGCAGCCCAGGAGGTGCGGTCTAGGGTATTATTGTTGAAAGTGCCGGGAATTAAACTAAGTTCCCATTTACCTGAAAGTTCCGGCAGGCTTAAGGTCATATTGGTATATATCCAGTAAGGAATACAGCAAATAGGCAGTTCACCTCGTCTAAAACCTTCAAGATGCATAGGCTCTTTGGGAATATTACCTTTGGTAAAAAAATCAGTATAGTCGGAAAAACCCTGAATAGACTCTTGGCTATCCCAGGCTGATTGGGTCCTATCTTTACTATAAAAGGCGCCACCATTTTGCCACAAAAAGGCAGAAAAGTCTCTAAAGGCACCATCACCAATACCGGCAATTAAGGAAAAATTCATCTGCTTGGCTTGAAGTTTTGGTAACATTTGACGTACTTCCTGCCAGGTATCTGGGACCTTGAGTCCTAAATCTGCTAAAAGATCTAGGCGATAGACCATCATTCCCATATCCATTTGAAAGGGAACACCAAAGACTGCACCCATAAATTCATAGGTGTTAAAGACACCGGGGAAATGGTTTTTAGTGTGCTCTATAAAGTCGTTTTTAAACTCTGCTTTAAGATCAACCATGGCACCTCTTACCCCTAATTCTGCCGCCAAAAGACCACTCAAAAGAGCCGCATCGGGAGCATCGCCACTAGCTGCTGCTAGTTGAAAACGTCTCTCCGATTCTGCCCAAGGCAGTGCTGTAATAATAGGTTTAATTCCTGTTTTGGGCGTAAAGCTCTCACTAATAATAGCATTTATTAGCTGCAGTTTCTCGTTACTTGTGCCTACCATCCAGACATTAATATTTTTAGCCTGAATGATGAGAGTTAAGAGAATAAGCCAAGAAAAAATCAGCACATTTCTTTTCATTGCCAACCCCCCCCAATTTAATTTCTAACAATAACTTATTCAGAAAAGAGAATCATCCTTTTTAGCAAAAAAACTTCCTCAATAAGAGAGAGTTTTTTCAAAAAGTCAGTTGCCTTATATTCTAAACCACCTTCAATTATACCAATAGCGATGAGGCTGCTTTATAGTAGACAAGGGTTAGGATAGATTAGGTTAGCTAAAGATGCGAACTCTGTCAATAAATATACGAGAAAATATGCATAAGTAATAAATAAACAGTATAACTAGATCTAAAAATCGCATAACACCAACGTGGTAAGTTGGATGCTACAAAAAAAGACAAACTAATAAGAATAAGTATGAGAAAGTACTTGCAAAATTATACAGTAACGATGTATAATAAGGCAAAACTTCCAAAGAGGTGGGGGCATTGTACAAAATAGGCATTGTCGGAGCTTCTGGTTATACGGGAGCAGAATTAATTAGACTCCTAAACAACCATCCCCAAGCCAAAGTAGCTAAAATCTATTCACGCAGCTTTGCCGGACAAAACTTAAGCACGGTTTTTCCAGCTTTTTACGGTTCTAAGTTGATTTTCCAAGATCCTGAAAAAGATGATTTTTCAGATTTGGATCTTCTCTTTCTGGCGGTTCCAGCCGGAGCAGCTGCCGAGTATGCTTTGCGTTTTAGCGGTAAAATTATCGATCTAGGAGCAGATTTTCGCTTTAATGAGCACACACTCTACGAAAAAACCTATGGCATAAACCATAAGGCTCCAAAGCTTTTAACCGAAGCCTGCTATGGTCTGCCGGAGATTTTTCGCTCCGAGATTAAAAAAAGCCGCTTAATCGGCAATCCTGGTTGTTTTCCAACCAGTATTATCTTAGGTTTGGCACCCCTAATCAAAGCTGGTTACCGTGGAGATATTATTATTTCCTCGCTGTCTGGCACCTCAGGTGCCGGGAAAAACCCTACCGAAGCACAGCATTTTGCTCATCGCGACGAAAACTTCGGACCATATAAAGTAGGTAACCACAGACATACTCCAGAGATAGAGTCAATTTTAAGCACACTTTCCGGCCAAAATCAAAAGGTGGTTTTTGTACCCCACCTCATACCGGCTATTCGCGGCATTGTCTCTACCATCTATGTAGATAAGACCGAGAGCCTTAAAAAAGTGAGAGACCTATACCGCGAGTTTTATAAAGACGAATATTTTGTCCGCGTGAGGCAAGCAGATGAAACTGTGGAGACAAAAAATGTTTTAGCCTCGAATTTTGTCGATCTGCAACTTTACGAAGATAGTCATGCAGATAAGCTGATTATTGTAAGCGCTTTAGATAATCTCATTAAAGGTGCTTCTGGCCAGGCCATACAGAATATGAATATTTTATTTGATCTACCGGAAAAGACCGCTCTGGAGTCTTTCCCGATTTATCCCTAGGAGGAATGGAAATGTGGCAGATTACAACAGGTGGTATCACTAAACCACAGGGTTTTCTAGCTTCGGGCGTGCATGCAGGTTTTAAAAAGAAAAAACTCGATTTAGCCTTAATTACCTGCAAAGAGGCTACAGCAGCAGGTGTATATACCCAAAATGCTTTTGCTGCCAGTCCCGTTAAGCTGACTAAAAAAAATGTGGGGCTTGGAACCATTAAAGCCTTAGTAATAAACTCCGGCAATGCTAATGCCTGCACCGGGGAAGAAGGTGCTTTTAATGCCCTACTAACTACCAAAATTATAGCTGAGCAATTAAGCATAAAACCTGATGAAGTCGCAGTGGCTTCAACAGGTGTGATAGGTTTGCAGCTGGATATGGATTTGATGCAAAAAGGCATCGTTGAAGCAGTTGAAAAACTCTCTAAAGATGGTGGCAACGATGCAGCCACGGCTATTATGACAACCGATACCTATTCTAAGGAGATTACAGTTAAATGCAGTATAGAAGGAACTACTTATACTATCTCCGGTATGGCCAAAGGCTCAGGTATGATTCACCCTAATATGGCCACTATGCTTTGTTTTCTTACTACCGATTGGCCTCTGGAGGCCAATACCCTGCAATGTTGTTTGAAAGAGGCAGTAGAGCAAAGCTTTAATGCTATCTCGGTAGATGGCGACACCTCAACCAATGATATGTGTCTGCTTTTGGCTTCAAAACAACTGCCCAAACCAGATGATAAGTATTTACCCATTTTCCAACAAGGGCTGCAAATGGTAACCGGTTTTTTGGCCAAGGCCATTGTTTTAGATGGTGAGGGTGCAACCAAGCTTTTAAAAATTACGATAAAAAATGCCAAGGATATACCGGATGCTAAACTAGCAGCTAAAGCCATAGCTCATTCCCCTTTGGTAAAGACCGCATTTTTTGGCGAAGACGCCAACTGGGGAAGGATCTTATGCGCAGTAGGCTATTCGGGCTGTAGGGTTGATCCCGATAAGACCTCTCTTTATTTAGATGATTTTATGGTCGTTAAAAACGGTCAAAAAACAGCCCTAAGCGATATGGAGCTACTCCCTGTCATGCAAAAGAGAGAGATTGGTATCACGGTTGATCTTAATTTAGGCTGTAGTGATTATACCTTTCAAACCACCGATCTCAGCTATGACTATGTCAAAATCAATGGTAGTTACCGCAGTTAAGAGGAGGGATAAAAATGTCTTTGGAGATAGATAAAGTTAATTTATTGATCGAGGCCTTGCCTTATATCAAGGCCCTTTCAGGCAAAACCATTGTGGTTAAATACGGTGGTCATGCCATGGAGTCAAAAGAAATTAAAAAGGCGGTCATTCTCGATCTCATTTTGCTTAAATATGTGGGTATGAATCCGGTAATTGTCCATGGCGGAGGTCCGGAGATCAATTCCCTGCTTGAGAAGTTGGAGATTAAGTCTGAATACCATAAGGGGCTGCGCATTACTGACAAAGAGACCATGGATATCGTACAGATGGTTTTAGTCGGTAAAGTGGGTCAAGAACTAATAACACTAATCAATCACTATGGTGGCAAAGCCATTGGCTTAAGCGGCAAAGACGGCAACACCCTGCTTAGCCGTAAAAAGTTAATTGAAGGTGTTGATCTTGGCTTTGTAGGTGAGATCGAAAAAGTCAATGCCGAGCCGATTATAAGTATGATTAAAGCCGGTTATATCCCGGTTATAAGCCCCGTTGGGGTAGGCCTTGACGGCGAATCCTACAACATCAATGCTGATGTTGTAGCCGGAGAGGTTGCAGCTGCTCTAAAGGCCGAAAAACTAATTGTGCTTACCGATGTGGAAGGTATCTTTGACAACCCCAATAAACCCGAGACTCTTATTACAGCTTTGCAAGCTATCAGAGCCAGACGTTTGATTGAAAACGGAGTCATTGCCTCAGGTATGATCCCCAAAGTTGAAGCTTGTATTAAAGCTCTTGAAGGTGGCGTGGCCCGCACCCACATTATCGATGGCCGCCAGGCCCACTCTATGCTACTTGAGATCTTTACCGATGCCGGTATTGGCACCATGGTGGTGAACTAAGATGAACTTTAAGATGAATTTGAATGAAGCTAAAAATTATGCCACTACCTATCTGATGTCTACCTATAGCCAGTTACCTGTCTTGTTTGTAAGAGGGGAAGGCTCATACCTTTATGATAACGAGGGAAAAGAATACCTGGACTTCTTTTCCGGAATTGCCGTCAACAACCTCGGTTACTGCCATGAAAAAATAATAGAAGCTATAACGACTCAAGCTCATAACCTGTTACATGTTTCTAACCTCTATTATACAGAGCCCATGCTAAAGTTAGCCAAATTTTTGGTGGAACAATCCGGTTTGAGAGGCGGAAAAGTCTTTTTTTGTAACAGCGGTACCGAAGCCAATGAAGCTGCATTGAAGCTAGCCAGGCTTTATGGTTTTGACAAAAACAAAACCAAGATTGTCTCAGCTCTAAATTCTTTTCACGGGAGGACTATGGGGGGGTTGAGCCTAACCGGGCAAAGAAAGTATCAAGAGAAGTTTTATCCCCTTGTACCGGAGATAACCTACACTGTATTTAATGATCCAAAGGCTTTGGAGCATGATTTGACAGACGATACAGCAGCTCTGTTTTTAGAATGTGTGCAGGGAGAAGGAGGAGTAAGACCGGCTTTAGAGGAGTATCTAAAAAAAGCCCGTGAGATCTGCAACCAAAAAGATATTCTTTTAGTCTTTGACGAGGTACAGACAGGGGTTGGCAGAACAGGTGAGTTTTTTGCCTATAAAAACTACGCTATCTTGCCGGATGTGGTAACTTTGGCTAAAGGACTGGGAGGAGGTCTTCCCCTAGGAGCGGTTATTGCCACAGACCAAGCAGCGGTTTTTAATCCCGGGCAGCACGCTTCAACCTTCGGCGGAAATCCTCTCACCACTAGAGTAGCCTTAGCCGTAACTGAAATTATAAGCCAACCGGAGTTTTTAAAAACAGTTAAAAACCAAGCTGTCTTGTTGCAGAAGTTATTAAATAAACCCCATCCTTTAATTAAAGAAGTTCGGGGACTAGGTCTTATGCTAGGGGTGGAATTGATAATCCCTGCCTCGGAGGTTGTAAAAAAAGCTCTCAACCTTGGACTTATAATCGGTACAGCTGGCGAGAATGTTATACGGCTTCTTCCTCCATTAAACATTACAGAGCAGGAGATTTTAAAGGGAGTAGAGTTGTTTTATAAATCCCTTAGCTGTTTTGGAGAAAAGAGGTAGTAATTATGAAAGTACTTGTAATAGGATCAGGACCAATAGTGATAGGGCAAGCTGCTGAATTTGACTATGCTGGTACTCAAGCTTGTTTGGCCTTAAAAGAAGCCGGAGCTGAAGTGGTTTTAGTAAACAGCAATCCTGCTACCATCATGACCGACCCCAAGATGGCTAAAGCTACCTACCTCGAACCTTTAACTGTGGAAAGCTTAGAGTCTATAATTAAGAAGGAAAGGCCTGAGGGGCTTTTACCTGGTCTTGGAGGCCAGACAGCTCTAAATCTCAGCGCGGAGCTCGCCAAAGCCGGGATTTTAGATCGTTATCAAGTAAAGCTTCTCGGGACACCTCTTGAGGCGATTTTGCAGGCCGAGGATCGTCAGTTATTTAAAGAACTGATGTTAAAGTTAAATATTCCCGTACCGTTAAGTCAAACGGTTTCTTCGGTGGAAGAAGCTCTGGCTTTTAGTGATGAGGCAGGTTTTCCATTGATTGTTCGCCCTGCTTTTACCTTGGGGGGTACCGGCGGGGGTATAGCCAAAGACAGAGAAGAACTCCAAGAGATCTGTTCCAGAGGTCTTAGAAACAGTCGTATCTCCCAGGTTTTACTGGAACAGAGTCTTTTGGGTTATAAAGAGATTGAATTTGAAGTAATACGCGATAGCAGTGGGGTAGTCCTAACTGTTTGCGGTATGGAAAATATAGATCCCATCGGAGTGCATACAGGAGATAGCATTGTAGTGGCACCTTTAATGACCTTAACCTCCGACCTGATACAAATGCTGGAGGAGGCAGCCTTTAGAGTAATATCTGCCTTAGGTATCGAAGGGGGCTGCAACGTTCAGTTTGCAGTGCATCCAAAAACTGATGAGTACTATATTATCGAGGTTAATCCCAGGGTCAGCCGTTCTTCGGCATTGGCCTCCAAAGCAACAGGTTACCCCATTGCCAAAGTAACAGCCTATCTGGCTTTGGGGCATACCCTAAAAGATATTAAAAATCCGGTTACCAACCAAAGCTGGGCAGACAAAAAGCCTCAAATAGATCATGTGGTGGTTAAATTTCCCCGCTGGCCTTTCGATAAATTTGCCTCCGGAGATCGCAAGCTTGGCACCCAAATGAAAGCCACGGGAGAGATTATGGCCATAGGGTCCAATTTAGAAGAGGCGCTTGGCAAGGCGGTTAGATCTTTGGAGATCGGTAGGCAAAGTTTTTTATCCGGCCCCGATTACTCGGTGGAGATGCTTAGCTGTAATTTAAGCATCAGCAGTGATGAACGTTTTTTTTATCTGGCCAAAGCTCTATCTGGGGGGATGAGCGTCACCGAAGCTTCCAGACTAACCTCTATCACCCCGTTTTTTATTAAGGCCTTAAAAAAGATCGTTTTAGCTGAAAAAAACCCCGAAGCATATAGCCTAAGGGAATTAAAAGCCCTGGGTTTTAGTGATATGGTGCTAGCCAAAAGACTAGGTCTTAGCGAAGGTGAGCTAAGAGAAAAAAGAACCTCCTTGGGAATTAAACCCCACTACATGGCGGTAGCAACTCAAGCCGGCAAAAGAACTACCAGTCCTTATTATTTTTCCACTTACCTGCCAAAAGAGAAAGACTCTAAAACGGAAACCATAAAAACCAAGCCCAAAGCTTTAGTAATAGGTTCAGGACCGATTAGAATCGGGCAGGGGATTGAATTTGACTACTGCAGCGTGCAAGCTGTATGGGCTTTGCAGAAACTAGGCTGGGAAGCGGTAATTATAAACAACAATCCCGAGACTGTTTCCACGGATTTTGACACTGCCGACAGACTCTACTTTGAGCCTCTAACTAAGGAAGATGTCATATCAGTCGCCGAAAAAGAAAAGGTTGATGGCATTATCGTTCAGTTTGGCGGCCAGACAGCCATTAATCTGGCCGGAGATCTTGCTCTGGAGGGTCTTCCGGTTTTAGGCACAGCCATAAGCGCAATTGATTTAGCCGAAGACAGAGAAAAATGC
Source organism: Bacillota bacterium (assembly GCA_018435125.1). Classification (GTDB taxonomy): domain Bacteria; phylum Bacillota; class DTU065; order DTU065; family DTU065; genus JAHDNZ01. The sequence goes on from JAHDNZ010000083.1 coordinate 10,326, forward strand.
CATGCGATTTTGGAACATTTGGGCATTCCCCAATCTGAAGGGGGAGCTTGTATTTCACTTCAGGAAGCCATGGGGATCGGTCTAAAGCTGGGATTTCCCCTTATAGTCAGACCGTCTTATGTTTTAGGCGGCCGGGCGATGGAGATTGTTCATAATGAAGAAGAACTCTACCATTACTTACAGCTCGCGGTAGAGATCTCTGAGGATCATCCGGTTTTGGTAGATCGCTATCTATCCGGCAAAGAAATCGAAGTAGATGCGGTCTCTGACGGAACAAATGTTATTATTCCGGGTATCTTAGAGCATATCGAAAGAGCCGGCATCCATTCGGGAGATTCGATTGCCGTCTATCCAGCTTTTAGTCTTACAAAGAGTGAAAAGGAGCTTATTACACGCTATACCACCTCTATCTGTCGTGCTTTTGGCATCAGAGGGGTTGTCAATATCCAATTTGTCCTTTATAAAAACAGAGTCTATCTGCTTGAGATAAATCCCAGAGGTTCGAGGACACTGCCGATTATGACTAAAGCGACCGGAGTGCCTTTGATTGAGCTTGCCATACAGGCGATGCTAGGAGAGTCGCTCCGCAACAACCCTTTTGGCTTGGGACTCTTACCGGATAAATCTTATTATGCGGTTAAGGTACCGGTTTTTAGTTTTGCAAAACTCGGCAATGTTGAAGTTTTGCTCGGTCCCGAAATGCGCTCCACAGGTGAAGTACTTGGCCTTGGTCTGGATTTAAAAACTGCCATGTATAAAGCACTATTAAGTGCCAATTTAAGTTTAAAAGACGGAGCCAGAGTGTTGGCAACTCAAAACGGTGAACTGACACCGCTCCTTCAAAAACTGCAATCAAAGGGAGTTTTAGTGGAAGTTTGCAAAGATTATAATAAAGCTTCCAGCGCATTAAAAAAAGGAGAATTTAATTTGCTGATCGCGCCCGATCGTAAAAAAGAAGACTTTATTTTAAGAAGGCAAGCGGTAGAATACGGCATCCCTACTATTTCAAGCCCCGATACACTAGAGGCAATTTTAGCGGGCATGGATGCTTTTTTAGAACCGTTTGTACCTAAAAGCCTGTTAGAGTATAGGAGGGAGTCAAGATGATGGAATCTCTTAAGGGAAAGGACTTTCTCTCCCTAAAGGATTTTAGTCAAGAGGAGATATTAAGTCTATTAACCTTAGCCGAGGATCTAAGAAGAGAAACTTACCCGCTGTTAAAGGGTAAGATTTTAGGTATGATCTTTTCTAAAGCCTCAACCAGAACCAGGATCTCGTTTGAAGTTGGCATGCTGCAACTCGGAGGTCAAGCCATCTTTCTTTCGCAAAGAGATATTCAGCTTGGCCGAGGTGAAACCATCGCCGATACCGCAAGAGTCCTCTCACGTTATTTAGATGGCATTATGATTAGAACCTTTGCGCAAAGCGAAGTGGAGGAGCTAGCCTTATATGCTAATGTTCCGGTAATAAACGGTCTTACCGATAGCGATCATCCCTGCCAGGCTTTGGCTGATCTGTTAACCATTAAAGATAATTTTGGTTCTTTCAAGGGAAAGCTCTGTTATATAGGAGACGGCAATAATATGGCGACCGCTCTAATTTGGGCCGCCGCCAAAACCGGCCTTGAGATTGCTCTTGCTACCCCTAAAGGGTATGAGCCCAAAGCTGAAGTTATACAAAAAGCCAAAGCTTCTGGAGCCAAGATTACCCTTACCGACGATCCCAAAGAGGCCGCAAAAGGAGCCTTAGCGGTTTATACCGATGTCTGGGCTTCCATGGGGCAGGAAGACGAAGCCAAGCTTAGGCAAAAAGCTTTTCAGGGTTACCAGGTAGACCAGAGGTTGATGGCTTTAGCTGATAAAAAAGCCATATTTTTGCACTGCCTGCCGGCTCACCGTGGGGAAGAGGTCACAAATGAAGTGATAGAAGGCCCAAAAAGCCGGGTCTTTGATCAGGCCGAAAACAGATTACACGCTCAAAAAGCAGTTTTAGCTGCTCTTTTATAAGGAGGTAAGGTAGATGAAGGTAAATAAAGTAGCTCTGGCTTATTCCGGTGGTTTGGATACCTCAATCATTATTCCCTGGCTTAAAGAGAACTACCACTGTGAAGTTGTGGCCGTAGCCGTTGATGTCGGGCAAAAAGATGACGGAGAAGCTGTAAAAGCTAAAGCCCTTAAAAGTGGGGCTATAGAGGCCTATTATCTTGATGTAACCGAGGAGTTTATCAAAGACTATGTCTTTTATATGGTTAGGGCAGGAGCTGTCTATGAAGGCAAATACTTAAATGGTACGGCTATAGCTAGGCCACTAATCGCTAAAAAGGTAGCGGAAATAGCCCTACAAACCGGTTGTGATGCCCTATCTCACGGCTGTACCGGCAAAGGCAATGATCAGGTGCGTTTTGAGCTGACCTTCCAAGCTTTGGCACCTAATTTGCCGGTAATTGCCCCCTGGAGAGAGTGGGAGATTAAAGGTCGCGATCAGGCCATAGACTATGCCAATCAAAGAGGTATACCCATACCGGTTACCAAAGAAAAACCCTATAGTATGGATCGCAATCTCTGGCATATCTCCTATGAGGGAGGCATCTTAGAAGATCCCGCCAAAGAACCTCCGAAAGAGATGTTTCTAACCACAACAGACCCCAAAGATGCTCCCAATGAGCCGGAATATGTAGTTCTTGACTTTGATAAAGGGATACCAAGCGCGGTAAACGGAGAAAAACTCTCTCCGGCTAAACTGGTGGAAGAGCTAAATCGTCTTGGCAGTAAGCATGGTGTCGGACGGGTTGATATCGTAGAAAATAGGCTGGTAGGAATGAAAAGCCGGGGTGTTTATGAGACTCCGGGAGGTACCATTTTAATGACAGCTCACAAGGAGCTAGAATATCTGGTTCTAGATAAAGATACCTTCCGTTTTAAGGAGCTGGTAAGCCAAAAATATGCTGAGATTATCTACTACGGCCTCTGGTGGTCACCTCTTAAAAAAGCTTTAGATGCTTTTATTGAATCTACCAGTCTGCATATGACCGGCTGGGTTAAACTTAAGCTGTATAAAGGCAGTGCCACTATTGTCGGCCGGGCCGCCGAAAAGTCGCTTTATTCTGAAGAGCTGGCTACCTTTAATGAAGATGCCATCTATAATCAAAAAGATGCGGCCGGTTTTATCAAGCTTTTTGGTCTTCAAACAAAAATCGCAGCCAAGCTGGCAGGCCTAAATCTATGAAGCTTTGGGGAGGGAGATTTTCCGGACAAACGGAAAAACTGCTGGAAAGGTTTAATAATTCCCTTAGCTTTGATAGCCGTCTCTGGAGAGAAGATCTAAAAGGCAGTATCGCTCATGCCAAAATGCTTACAAGCTGTGGCATCTTAACCCCAAACGAGGGAGAAAAGCTGGTTTTAGCTTTAGAGGAGATTGCTACTGAACTAAATGAAGGCTTATTGGAGTTTGATTATGCCCTGGAGGATATTCACACCCAAATCGAGGTTTGGCTCATTGAAAAGCTGGGAGATCTGGGTAAAAAACTGCATACAGCAAGAAGCCGCAACGATCAGGTAGCCACCGATTTGAGGCTCTACCTTAAGGGGAGTCTCAAAAACTTAGCCCACTTGGTTGAGGATTTGATTGCCACCTTGGCTCTTCTTGCCAAAGAACATTCAACTACTGTTTTACCAGGCTACACTCACCTGCAAAGAGCCCAGCCTATAGTCTATGGCCATCAGCTTTTGGCCTATGCCGAGATGTTTTTTAGAGATCTGGATAGACTTCAAGAGACCTATATAAGAACCGATGTGCTTCCCCTTGGCGCTGGAGCTCTGGCCGGAGTAACCTACCCTTTGGATCAGGCTTATACCCAAAAACTGCTGGGATTTGGGGCCTTGTGCCAGAATTCGTTGGATGCGGTAAGCGATCGCGATTTTGTGCTGGATTATCTTTATACCTGCTCAGTAATTATGCTGCATCTTTCGCGTCTTGCTGAGGAGCTCGTTATCTATTCTAGTTTGGAGTTTGGGTTTATTGAACTAGCCGATGGGTATTCTACTGGCTCTAGTATTATGCCGCAAAAGAAAAATCCGGATGTACCAGAGTTAATAAGAGGCAAGACCGGACGGGTCTGTGGCGATTTGCAAGCCATGCTTATGACCCTAAAAGGACTTCCACTCTCTTACAACAAAGATTTACAGGAAGATAAAGAGGCCGTATTTGATGCCGGAGACAATACTACCCTCTGTTTGGAGATCATTACCCCTCTTTTAAAAACCATGAAGGTTAATCAAGATAGAATGTTAAAAGCAGCTCAGTCAGGTTTTCTTAATGCCACGGATCTAGCTGATGCTCTAGTCCAAAAAGGTGTCCCCTTTAGAGAAGCCCATCGGATGGTAGGCGAAATAGTTAAGTTAGGCCTTAAAAACAATCAAGAGATAACAGAGATTCCGCTAGTAAAACTTCAAGCTATATCACCGCTTGTTGATAAGGCCATGCTTGAATCGTTGGATCTAGTAAGTTGTGTTAACCGCAGAATTACCTTGGGCGCAACGGCAGTAACTGAGGTAAGAAAACAGACAGAAGAAATAAACTTAAGATTAAATGAAGCGATGAAGTTTTGGCAAAAGGAAGGCTCCCTCTGAGGGAGCCTCTAATTCTAAGTTTATAAACTAGGCCTGATTTTGCGAAAACTGACTGGCCACTTGACTTATCTGGCGGGGATCTACCTGATCGGTTTTATACCAGCCTTTTTGGCTCATTATTTGAAACAATTGTCTTTGGGCATTGTGGGTTTCATTTAGAAATTGTATGCTATCTTGAAAGAGTTCCTGTTGAACCATTTCACTGGCTGTAATGGACCAGTTGCCAGCCAGAGACTTTTCACTGCTTAACATATCCTGCAGGCGATCTTTATCGGTAAAAGATTGGGTCTGACCACTTTGTTGCTGAGGCATTATATCGCTCCTTTCCATTAATGGCTCATACTCTGTCCGCTAATATGCCCAAAAAGGTGATTGTAGCGGTTTTGGTGCATTCTAGCTAGGCCATCGAAGACATTTTTTAATTCTGGATCTTGACAACCCTGAGAATGATCAGTATACTTCTTAACCATTAGCATCTCCCAGGAAAGTCCGTCTTTAATGTAGTTTAATTCTTTGGTACTAAGTGACATCAAATCCACTCCCTTTAGTCTTAGTCTTACTCCACTTTAGTTGCCTATACTAGATAAAAAAATATAAAGGAGGCAATTTATGGGTAGTAATTTAACCGAGGGACTTCAAAGAGCTCCTCATCGCTCCTTGCTTAAGGCACTTGGAATAACCGATTATGAGCTAAAAAGACCCTTTATTGGTATAGCCACGGCTCAAAGCTCTGTGGTACCCGGACATATGCATCTAAGTCAAATCGTGGAGGCAGTCAAAAGGGGTATTAGTCTGGCCGGTGGTGTTCCCTTTGAATTTGGTGTAATCGGGGTTTGTGACGGTCTGGCTATGGGTCATAGCGGCATGAGCTATTCCCTGCCATCGCGGGAGATAATTGCAGACAGTGTGGAAGTTATGGCCAGAGCCCATGATTTTGATGGTTTGGTTTTAATACCCAACTGTGACAAAATAGTTCCAGGGATGTTAATGGCTCTCTGTAGGCTGGATCTTCCGGCCATAATAGTAAGCGGTGGGCCGATGCTTAAAGGACTTTATCAAAACGAAGCAGTCGATTTGAATACCGTCTTTGAAGCGGTAGGCAAGGTAACCTGCAACGAGATGACAGACAGTCAGTTAAAAGAGCTGGAGGATACGGCTTGTCCGTCCTGTGGGAGCTGTGCGGGAATGTTTACCGCCAACTCCATGAACTGTCTTACTGAGGCTTTAGGTATTGCCATGCCCGGAAACGGCACCATTCCGGCCGTTTATTCTAAAAGGCTGCGTCTGGCCACCGAAAGCGGTATGCAAGTGGTCAAATTAGTAGAAAAGCACTTAAAACCCAGCGAGATTATAACCAGAGAAGCCTTCCTGAATGCTTTAACTTTGGATATGGCTTTGGGCTGCTCGACCAATACGGCTTTGCATCTTTTGGCCATTGCCCATGAAGCAGAAGTAAAGCTGACTTTAGAAGATTTTGATGAGCTTAGCCGTAAGGTTTCTCAGATCTGCTATTTAAGACCGGCCGGGAAATATCATCTCGAAGATCTGGATGCAGCCGGTGGCATTCCAGCAGTGATGTCTGTTTTAGCCGCAGGCGGGCTTATTAATACTACTATTCAAACAGTTTCGGGTTTGGTTTCGGATAGACTCCGCCCACCCCATGATTTAGACGTGATAAGACCTCTTAACAACCCCTATAAACAAGAGGGAGGTCTGGCAACCTTATGGGGGAGCCTATCTCCAAACGGTGCGGTAGTAAAACAAGGAGCGGTGGCCAAAGAGATGATGCAGCACAAAGGCCAGGCCCGAGTTTTTGATAGCGAAGAAGAAGCGGTAACCGCTATTTTAGGTAATAAAATAAGACCGGGTGATGTCCTTGTTATTCGCTATGAAGGTCCCAAAGGCGGTCCGGGAATGCGCGAGATGTTATCCCCAACCTCAGCTGTTTTTGGCATGGGGTTAGATAAGACAGTCGCCCTAATTACCGACGGACGTTTTTCAGGGGCTACGCGCGGAGCGGCCATCGGCCATGTTTCTCCCGAAGCTTATGAAGAAGGACCGATAGCTTTGGTTAAAGATGGCGACGAAATTGTAATCGATATCCCCAACCGCAGGTTGGATTTAAATATCACTCCCGAAGAATTAGAAAAGCGTCGCCAAAGCGGTATCAAAAAGCCGGAAAGAAACCTAAACGGCTATCTAAAGCGTTATGTAAAACAGGTTAGTTCAGCTAATGAAGGGGCTATTATTAAAGCGTAATAAAATTGCCTGAGCATTAATGTTCAGGCAGTTTTTGTCTTTTTTATGGCTTATATAGGGGTTGCTGAACAAATTTATTCTCTTCGTTTTTAACAGTTTATGTAAGCAAAATTTGGTAAGTCGAGCATAAAAAAACGTTGGAAAAGGACTTCGAAAAATTGGGAAAAAAGAACCCGGAGCTTTCGCCCTAGATTCA
>JAHDNZ010000082.1 GCA_018435125.1 Bacillota bacterium
AACACTGTCCCGCCGAGCTCTGTAGGGACTTCCTTCAAATTGCAGTAGTTCTTTATGGTATCCTCTACCCGGCTAATCGTAAATTCAAGAATAAAGTCCTTGCCATCATCAGTTATCCCGAGTAAGTTTCTCATCTTTTTCACTTGGGTCATCTCATTCACCCCTTAAACCGGCAAGGAGCTCCTCCCGTTTCATGCTGCCGTACCCCTCAATACCTCGCTCTTTAGCAAGTGCCTTTAATTCTGCGACAGTCCGGTCCTTTAGACTATCGCTTTCATTCTTTAGCACATGTGCCCTTAACCTTTGCACTCGTCGTTCAAATGAAGTACTCATGATCACTCCCCCTGCGAAAAGTAGAAGGGCAAGGTGCCCCTCTACTATGCTATTTTAAACACGTATTTAACTACACGTACTGCTTTTGGTTCATAAACTCTCTCCCAGTTAGTTCCGTTTTCTAACTCTCCAAAGGTTGGGAATGTACCTGCCACGCTAGCTTCAGTCCATTTTACTCCTCTTGGATGCAGGATGGCTAAGCGCCGGTTTACCAGGATATCTTCACCAGCTAAAGAAAGACCTTTTCTTACTACTTCAGTTTGTTGAATATCTGGATGTGAACCGTTCCCCCAAGCAATAGCGCCAGCACCAAACAGATAAGCTTCAGCAGCTCCTGTTACAGTATCAAACGTCATTGCATCATCCACAATAACTCGCTTACCCATGAAGTAAGGAATCCGGATCTTGCCCTGGGACTCTTCTTTATACTCAATCAGATCATTCTTTGCCAGGAAAGCTTCGACCGCGCTATGGATCATAACTCCGGTAAGCAAGTCCTTGGCATCTCCCATAAGCTGCGTTGCATCTATAAAAGTTTTTCCGCTGATTAATGCAGAAGCGTCTGTCTTAGCGCTAATATCATGAACTTTTTCCTTCATTTTTGCAGAATTAAATACACCTTCTAAAACAGAAAGAAGCATCTGCTGATATTGTCTGTTCCAATAAGCACTAAATAAATCAGCAATTGCTTTCATTGGATCGTCACCGGATAACATAGCAGATAGTGCATTAGCCCCATAAGACTTAACCCAAGCCATCTTCCTAGCTACATCTTTATTAGCTGTAATCTTACCTGGGGCAGTCTCTCCTTCATCTTTCATCACTTCAGGTTCGCCTGTCAGGTCGTCCCAGAATGGCATGTTGATTAACGTATTTGGGCCCCCACATAATGTATCAAACTGACTATTATTCTCTGCTATACCACTTTGAATTAAAGCAGACAGCTCCATTGTTCTCTGAATTGTGTATGGTGTAAATACCTCCGGCTGAATTACATCAGCTATTCTCGTAATAGGCATACTACCTCTCCTTTACTTTGCTAATTCTTTAAGTTTCTTCGCTTGTTCAGGGTCTTCCCTGTAAATCCTACCTTGCTCTGTAAGGTTAAAGTGCTCCTTGCTGAATGGGTTTTTGCGTGCCTGTGGGTCAAGTGGATCGCTATCCTTATGGGGATCTCGCCCGGTTAACTTATCTTCACCAAACAGATACGCATCCGACTCTTTTAGGCTCTTTAGCTGCTCTTCTAGGCCAATAAGTTTATCCCCATCAAGACTAACCTTCTCAAGGTCTAACAGCGCCTTAACTGCTTTGACGCTCTTGGCCTTCTCGTCTTTGAGCTTAAGCTCTATAGCTGTTTCTTTTCTAAGTGCAGTCATCTTGGCTTCATAATCTTCCTTTGTAGTTTTATTAAGCTTCTCTAACTCAGTTATTTTAGCGGTAAGTTCTTCGTTACCTGATGCTTTAGCCTTTAGCTCTTTCAACTGAGCGTCTCTTTCATCAAGCTGATTCTTAAGTTCTTTTTTCTCTTCATTTACTTCATCGAACCTGTGTTTAGGAATCATATTTACATACTTAGCTAACACTTTCTCAGCTTGTTCTTCCGTTAGGCCTAATTCCATTAGTTGTTCTTTATTCATCTTTCAATCCGTCCTTTCACATCTACGCTTTTTTATAAGGTTGCGACCTTAACTTTGTCTTTTCTTTTACGCCGAAATACCAAAAAGGCGATAAAAAGAACGCCCTGAGGCGTTTAGGTAATCCATATGATATGATATTTTTGGTAGTTGCACTTTTCTAGTGAGGTGATCCTTTGAGCAGAAAGCCTAGATTAAAAGTAATAGACGAAAGTCCCACTGGCTTAAATAAAATATTCATTGATACTACTACAGGCAAAGTGTACACAAGAGGTGAAGTTGCTGATAACATTAACAAATTCCCCGATTACCATGTTATGAAAAAGGATGGCAAGAGAATCATCAGATCGAACCCTAACAATAAGAAAGAAGATAATCTAGACTAGATTTTAATTAGTGCAACTACCACATATCAATGCTGATCTAATATTTCTACTCCAACATCGTACAGAACCTTATATCCATTTTTTATAATAACTCCCTCCTCGGTAATTATCACAATAACTTCGTCATCTTTGTTTACAATAGTAACGTTATCTTTAGCATCTATATTCACATCCAAACTTCCCCTCTATAACTTTAGGCATTATAAAAGCACCTACTATTTCTTACATAGTAAGTGCTTTTAATCTTTAGTTGTGTGTATTACTTTTTCTATTTCATGTATTGTAATATCGATATCTTCCCAATCATGGGGTCCATCTCCTATAGTTAGTATAAATTGTTCTTGGTCTCCGATTACCTCCATGACATCTCCTTCACGGCCATCTTTCAATCTAACCCTATCAAATTGTTTAATCTTCATCCTTATTCACCTCAGTGATATAAACTGATGTCATATGCGTTTTATCTTTGTTTACTAACCAACCAATTTCTACGTTTACAGGACCTTTGTCCTTCGAATAAAAGAATGCTCTTGTTTCATACCTTTGACCTTGGTTTATTGAGTTCTTAAGCTTAGATGGGTATATAGCTCCTCTTTCTAATATCTCCTTTTTAAATTCTTTATAGTTATTTATATTGTAACCTAATTTATCAGTAACTAATTGGCCTTTCGTTAATCCATTTTTGTTTTTACCACCAAATAGATACTCCGTAAACTTCCTGTCATCTATGGTTGCTGTTTCTGCATTAGGCAACTTCAAGTGTGGGTTATTAATTAGTCTGTTTCTTCTTGAGTAGTCTAGCTTTATAAGCCTCCATTCATCAACCTTATTATACTTCAAATCCTGGAACTCTGCAAAGGATTTTGCAGGCATGTCTTCTGCTAAAGTCTTCTTGTACCTCTGGTACTGCTCAAAGTCGCTAGCTTCGTTTTCTGTCTTCTTCCTCATAATGTTCGCTTGTTCTTGTCCATACTTGTCTACTACATATTTTTGGTACCAGTCTTGATAGGAGATGTCCTCACCTGTGGAAACGCTCTTACCTGTCACTGGGTCTCTCATATACCGACTCTTGATATTACCTTCGAAATATGGAATGGTAGAGGTCCTGCACCAAGGATGAAAAGGGTTAGCAGTTACCCCGGGTTCATACTCACTAATCTTAAAAACCCTACCGTCCATATCTTGGCATATTTCCGAAGTCCTTAAATCCAGTGTTGCAGATATCTGATATTCTTCTACTCCCATCTCTTTGTAGGCTTGTAGACGTGTTGCACTAGCAAAATAGGCTGATTCGGTCATTACAATTCTACCTGCATTCTTCTTCGATGCATTCATAACCTTTGCTATATTCTTAATTGCCTCATCCGGAGAATCCCCACGAATGAAAGAATAGGTTAACTCTTTCTCTAGCTTTTTAACTAAAAGGTCTCTGTCTTCCCAAATGCGTGCAGAGAAGTCTTTACCATCCGGAGTCCAGGGCTTGGAAATAATACTCTCAACTGTACTCTTTTCTAGTACATTAAAAGTATCGCTGATATTAAAGCCTTTTTGTATTTCATAGATAGACTTATAATAACCTTCTTCAATGATGTCTTCAGCTACCTTGGTCATACCAGCTAACCTTCTAGCTGTAATTACTTCAACCTGCTGTCTAATTTGGTACTCCAGAGATTGTAATCGGCTCATGCGAATACGAGTAGAAGCGTTCTCTAACTCTTTTAGCCAGCATTGATCTAAAGCATTCTCTCTACCCTTCTGGATATATTCTTCAACAGTCCATTGAAACTCTTTTAGTTCTCTTTTATCTAATATTTTTTTGGCATCTGCATAACTTATCTTGTTGTGTTCTGCGAAACGATGGTAAAAAAGCTCAATACTTTTTTGTAAGTTGAACATTGCCCTATCATACTCTGCTATTAAATTTTCATATTCACCTTCGCCAATTCGAAGCAAGGATTCTGTTAGGTTTTCAAACCTCTTCTGCCAATAATCATTACTTGGCGGTGTTGGCATTTACTTCACCACCAAGACTCCCATAATCATCCGGGCTTTCATCTTGTTTCTTAATCCTGTCTAATTCTTCAGTGACATCTTCAGTCCATGGGTGATTAGCGATTATAGTTTCGTCACTAATAATTCCTTTACTTTCTTTAGCTATTTCTACATTCTCTTTATCATTAGTAATCATAGTCTTTCTAAAGGTAACCTGCACTTCGGTATTATCATAGTTCTTTTTATCAATGATGTTGATATACTCTGTAGTAAACCACAGCAGCCTTTTAACAGACTTTCTAAACTTCCTCTCCATAACAGACGCTTTGAGGTCTAGTAAAGAGTATAAAAACTTCAAGGCTACACCAGAAGGGCTATTACCAAAGCGGTCAGTCTTCATATTTACTCCTTGGCCAAATAAGAAGATGTTCTCTTCTAAACGGTCTAGGAGTTCTTTCTTAGCTTCTATAGGGATATTAAGCTCTAGCTTGTCTACACCACTACCTTGTTCTCCTGAGACTTTAATCGCTTTGTAATATCTAAGATTTTCCTTAAATTCAGCGAGGTCAGTGCTTTCATATCCTTTGAGGATTGTTATTATCTCTTGGACATCTGCTAGGTTGTTCGCTAGGTCTGAGACATTAAGATCATACTCATCAACGAGCTCTTTATAAAACTTAAGGTCACTGTTTCTCTCTTGGTTATTGGGGAACTCAATAAACGGTACTTTTGTCCAGCCATAACCTACCTCATTATAATAAAAATGTGGTGCTGGATTAACAGGCTCTGTATCATCTAGCTCAAACTCGCCACTATCAGCTTGTATATAATAGGTAACTGTTTCTCTTGTCCACCATTCTACTCTGATTCTATCCCTTCCATTAACTTGCACCAGGTAATATCTTAATATGGCCTCAAGATTCTCTTGCAGACTGGTGTCGTAGATAGGAACTACCTCTTCAGCAGGAATGATGATGAACTTAAACTTACCTTCTGCATTAATATACACGTGGAGCCACTCTGCGCCTTTATTAGAGCTATTCTTGGCCAGCTCAGTGAGGGTATCATCCCACTCTTCTCCTAAAATTAAATTAAGCCTATCTTCGTATTCCTTCTGCATTTTGCATTGGAACACAATAGGCTTTCCTACTAGATATGATACTTTCTGGTCTACCAAAAGCTTTTGCCAGTTATGAGGTATTCTGTGGTTGGGTTTTGTGTTGTCTTCTATCTTAACACCGTCTTTGTAAAAATACTGCTTACGGTTAAGGATATCTGCCTCGTTATTGTAGTACCTCTGTCCCTCAACCATCTTAGAAGTGTCATGCTCATTAATAAGGTCTTTAATAATTGCACTGTCAGTTATCATGTTTTTGTTTGCTGTGGTAATTAATTTCAGCTTAATAAGCTCGTTCCAGGTTATCAATTGCTTCACCTGCCTTATGTTAGGAATTCAATTCTGTTATAATTCATCTCGTTTTCAAGACTATAGCGTACAGAATCGATAGAATTATGAACAATAAGACCACCATTAACGCTGAAGTTATGGTGGTCTTTCACTTCCATATTGTACACATCTTGTCTTCCAAGGTACCTAATCGCTTTTACTTTCGCGAAGTTGAGGCAGTCTTGGGTAAAGTCTATTTGAACAAGCCTTTGAGCAGCATTTAGTTTTTTCGTATTTGTTAACGGTAAACTCTTTTCCACAATATGCGCATGTTCTTGTTTCATCATCTATGCCACTTGCCCTCCTCCATGCAGATTTACACCTGTTGCTACAAAACCTATTTAGTCCATTATCAAGTGCTTCAAATTCTTTATCGCAAAACTCGCAGGAAAACATGGCTGTAGCATGCAGTTTGTCCTTGTTTTTCTCGTAATGCACACGGTGCCACTTTTTGCCTTCTTCCGACCCGTGCCATTCAGACGCCGCTGGACGAGCGTTTTCTGCCAGATTCTTTCTTGACCATTCCACCCATTCAGTGTTTAGCGAGTTCTCTATGCCATGTAAAGTAACATGCTTCGAGTGTTTGATGATAGAGAGATTTTCAATGTTGTTATTGCCTTTGTGTCCATCCCTGTG
>JAHDNZ010000009.1 GCA_018435125.1 Bacillota bacterium
AAGCTGGGAGCAAAATTAAGTCTGCTTCCAGCTTTTTTGTATTTGTTATTGTATGTGGTTGACTAAGGAATATTGTTTAAGCGTGAGTTTGTGATATTGGGTGTGGTATCTTTAACTATGGGAAACTCCGTTTTCCCATTTGGATACCGCTTGATTGGTTACACCAAAAATTTCTGCTAGTTCTTCTTGCGTTAGACCTTTTTCCTTGCGCAGATATTGCAATTGCTTATGAAGGTTGCTATTTGACATATGATCTTTCCTCCTTTTTTTGCTTTGTGTCGTCATTTGTTAACTTCAAAAAAATTATAAAACGAAATTGGAGACAAAACCATATATCGTTATTTGGATACTAGTCAACTCATTCCAACTAAAGGTTGGAAAACTATACTAGCATTCGGCCTTGGCACAAACAAAACGGATGTCCCTCGGATGTCCCTCCTAAGCAAGCATCCTAACCCGATGCTTCTTTCCATACTGGGTGGGGTAGCCGTAAACTTCACACGCCTATCATCCGGTGAGCGCGACGTCAAAGTCGTGCGTACTTTGAAGCGATGTGCAATCGCCGGAAATACCGCTGATGGTAATGCTATTAGTCATTCAAAACCTCCTCAATACTCGCCCATATCACGGAGTTTTTTCAAAACCGCGACATAATCATGTGATTTGCCGTTGTAGGTTTCGGGGTTTACAGGATAATGCACGTTGTAAAGATAACCGCTTGCACCGTATCGCCCCTGCACCGATTCATCCAAATGCGTTTCATCCATGCAGATATTCGTGACTTCAAGGCACATCAAAACGTGGCTATTACCTTCGGTAATCTCGCGCTCCCATAAATAGCGGCATTCAAGACTAAGAAAACACTCTTTTATGCGTGGTGCGTTTACTGTGGTTGCGGATTCTACTGTTAAGCCAGAAGCGGTGATCTCATCCGCTTCCCACTGGTTGTTGTCGATGGTATCTAAGCAACGGTCGTAAACATCGGCGGATGGAAAATTCAGCACGCAAACGCCGGTATCCTTAACGCTTTTATACATATGCCCCGCTTTGTTAACACTCGATAGAATAGCATAAAAGCCTTTTTCGCTGCCGTTAAAGCAAGCCCATGACTGCAAACAGGCATTGGGCTTGCCGTTAGCTTTGAAAGACGTAACTACAAATAGCGGCGACGGAATCGCCGACACAAAATCCATCCACGAAAAGCCGTAGGTTTGCATATTCGCCATTGACGGTGGTATGGTAGAATACTCTTTTTTCATGATTTTGCCACCAACACTCGCAGATTATCAATGCGCTCTGTACCTTCGCTTGAAGCCCATTCTTGTAACATTGCACACGGGAATTCTCCGCATTTTCCGCAATGGGGGTGTCCTTTGTCCGAAGCGCAAGTGTATAAATCGCACTTGCCCCAGAAGGGATTCCCTTTTTGTGCATGACAACCGGGGCAGTTTTGTTCAACTGTGAATTTACAAGCGGCGCAATCAAGACCGCAACTGGACAGGTTCATCATAATTCCTCCCCTAAATACCGTTTCGGTGGTTGACACCATGAGCAGATGGCTTGAACCGCTGCCAAAATTTCATCTTTCCTTGCGGCTGCTTCATCGGCGGGCAAATCGAGCATCACATCCTCCAACTCCGGCGTGTAGCGGAATTTGCCCACCACCGCACCTTGAAATTCACCGTCAATCAGTAGATAATACAGCGTATCGGGATATGCATGATGGTACTTATCTTTCAAAATATGCTCGTGTGCTTTGACCAGAAAGTCATTACGATGCATGGCATATACGGACTTCGACGGTTCGGCAGTGCAGTTTTTAATTAATTCTGTGTCGGATTGCAGGATATACCCACCGCCTAACTCCACCAAAACACACTCGTCAACCAGTGCGGTCACCGCCACTTTAATGTCCTTGATGGGTAGCTTAAAATAGGATCTGGCCATATCTAAGTCAAACCACACCAGCCGGAAGGAAAACCGCTGCAGCAAGATTTTCAATGCACAGCTGCGAGAATACCGGTTCAAATCCACATCTGGAAACATCTCGTCAAAACGGTACCAGCCCCGGTCATCTTGCCCTTCGTTCTGGTCTTCGTAAATTAAAAACGCCTCCTGCAAACGGTGGAGAGCGGGTGTGATCTCCTTGACTAACATCCCGGTGGATTCTTTCATCTGCTGGATGTTCATTGGCCCCTCGCGCTCAATCAGTTCAAGCAAAACGGACTGCCGCTCACTGGGCTTGTCCAGCGGTTTTACGTAAACGCAGGCAAAAAGCTCCAAATCCTCCGCTAGAATCCAACCAATATTTCCGCCCATCAACCGCACCTTAACAAGTGAACGGTTGGCTTGCCGTAGACGGTTGTACTCCATATCGTTGAAATCAACACGATAGGTCAGCGTGGGTGGGTCTCCAAAGCCATTCCAGTAGACGTTGTAGCCAGGCGACAGATCACGGTAAAGGCCTCTGTATTCGCACTCACCAGCCAAACTGGTGAGGTGCTGGCGTTTCATCCTCAGAGAAATATATGTGCTCATCATCGCTCACTCCTTCTTAAATAACCAGTCTTTCACTCTCTTCTTTTTTTGGGAAAAAAAGGAATCCATCGGGCTTACCAGAAAAATCTGTTCAAGGGGTGAAGGGTATGTCTATATTTTCGGCTTTTTGTCAAAACGAAATTGAACCACTGGTAGGTAATTTTGAGGATAGGGTTGGTTTGGCTTTGCTTTTTCAATCAGAAAGCTACCAATACCATGCCAAAAAGGTCTTTTCAGCTGCCTCTACGATCAAAGTTCCCTTATTAATTACAGCTTTAAAGAAAGATCCATCTTCTCTATTTACTGCTCCTTTGCCAAAAACCGGTGGCTCCTCACTGCTGGAGTATTTTAACGGTTCACATGCGTATTCTCTCCATGATCTACTCTTAGCCATGATCTCTATCAGTGATAACTCAGCCACAAATGCGGTGATTGATTTTTTGGGCGGAACTGCCATGATAAAACAGGAGTTTTTAGAACTAGGTCTTGTAAAGACTCAGCTCAACCGAAAAATGATGGATTTTAAGGCTAAAGAAAGAGGCTTAGACAATACCACCACTCCACTAGAGATGGTGACCTTACTTTCTCAGCTTACACCTGATTATTTAGCAAAAGTACGTTACTATTTAAGTAAGCAACTTTTTAGTGAAGGACTAGGTTTTTTCTTAGAAGAAGATGCTGTTGAACACAAAACCGGTTCCCTCTATACGGTTTTTAATGATGTTGGCCTGATGAAATTAGACCAGCAGTTACTTATTTACGCTTACTACAGTGAAGAAGTAAATATTGGTGAAAGTATTGATCTTGCGGGTAAAATCGGACAAGCAATTAAAAGGTGGTTTGAAAATGAAAATCACTCAAGCTAGAGTCTATTCACTTAGCGTTCCCAAAAAAACCGTTTTTAAGGTAGCTTATGCTTCCAGAAATGCGGCTGAAAGCATTATTGTTTGCCTTAAAACCGCTTCAGGTTTAGAAGGTTTTGGTGAAGCAGTTCCGATTAAAGAAGTAACAGGAGAAATAAAAGCTGAGGTCTACCAAAAGTTAATGACTTTCTGTAAAAAGTTAGTAGGTACTGATTTGGCTAACTATGAAGAAATTCTTAATGAGGCAAGCTTGACCTTTTTATATATGCCCTCCGCTCTGGCCGCACTTGATACAGCCCTTTGGGATCTCAGAGGACAGCAATTAAAGAAGCCTCTTTTTGAGATCTGGGGAAACGCAAGAGAATTCTGTGTTGCTAGCCAGAGCCTAGGTATTTTGTCTCTCCCAGAAACCCTTAATGAAACAGCCAAGTATCTTAACTTAGGCCTTTCACATTTAAAATACAAAATTGGACTTAACCCCGAAGATGATGTAAAAAGGATAAAAGCTATCAGAGCTGCTTTCCCTCAAATAACTATCTATCTGGATGCCAATCAGGGTTATAGTGTTAAAGAGGCTCTTTGGGTAATAGATAGCTTAAAAGACTGCCAAATCGAATTTATGGAACAACCGGTAAATAAAAATGATTTGCCAGGACTTTTAACGGTGGCCAATCTTTCTTCCTTTCCGATTGTAGCCGACGAAAGTATCCAAGGTCTGGAAAGCTTACTACAGCTATTAAACATAGGTCATATTCCTATGATTAACATTAAATTAATGAAATGTGGCGGCCCAACCAATGCGCTTAAGATGATGTCCCTAGCTAAAAAAGCCAATGCTTCAGTTATGATTGGCTGCATGATCGAAACACGCCTTGGCATAACCACAGGTCTCCATGTCGCTCAGTCACAAGATATTGTCCGTTATATTGATCTTGATGGATGCTTTGATCTTAAAGTTGATATCGTATCCTCTGGCGGTGCCATCTTAAAAGATGGTAAAGAATTTGTAACTAGAGGACCTGGTCTGGGTTTAAAATTAAATCAGGAACTTATTGTATCGCTTACCGGCAGTTAATTTTAAGGAGGTTAAAATATGCCTATTTTTAAAGACCCTATAGTAAAGCTTCTCCAAGCGCCCAAAGTGGGTGCAGAAACTGTAACTGAGGGTAAGATGGGTGAAGAGGTCGAAATCGTAAATGATCTGGAAACCTTCTATGAAGTTCGCACCCTTTGGGATAACTACCCGGGTTTTGTACCTAAAGAAAAGTTATTAAATTTAGACTGGCAAGTTAAAGATCCTCTTATTACGGCATCACTCTCTACTTGTGTTTATGAAGAAGCAAGAGTTCAAGCCCCTATGCTTTTTATTCTCCCTTTGGGAATTAAAGTAAAACCCTTAAGTGAAAACCTTAATGAGAGATGGATAAAGGTCGAACTACCTTCTCGAACTATTGGCTTTATACAAAAAGGTGATCTTGTCAGTGCCAGCAAACTAAGTTTTGATTCTATCCCCAAACTGAGAGCAAGCTTAATTGCCTGGGCAATTAAATTTGAAAATGCCGTCCCTTATATCTGGGGTGGTGGTTCATCGTTTGGCACTGACTGTTCTGGTTTTGTCCAGCACCTGTATCGCTTGCATAATCTACCTTTGGAAAGAGATGCTTCGCAGCAAGGCTTGGGAAGATTCCTTAGCACTATAAAAAGAGACGAGGTTTTACCGGGTGACTTACTCTTTTTTACCAATTTTGGCCATGTAGGCATGGCTCTCTCTCATTTTGCATTTATACATGCCACAACCGAGCCCCGACCTGTTGTGCAAGTATCACAGATTGATGATCCAAATTGGCTGGAAAAAACCATTCAGTATAGTCGTTATAAATTTTAAGGTTCTCGCTTTAAGCGAGAACCTTTTTTATCATTTATTTTCCGTTTTACTTCTCGCGCGCAGAAAGTAAGCGGCTAAACCACCTAGGATAAACAAAAGAACACCATAAAAACTCCACTTTGGCCACAAAGCCGGCAAAGACCCTAAGATAAGGCCTACAATAAGGCCCATGGTTCTTGTCCTTTGTTTGGTAAGTAAGTAGCTTATAAAGCTAGCGAAAATGCCAAACCCCAAAATGACTCCCAGACCAAATGGCACTAGAATATGGAGATCAAACACGGTAACAGCATGGATCACCTCATCATAGATGCCAAGAATTACTAATGAAGTTGCACCACTTACCCCAGGGAGAATCATAGCTCCCGTAGATATGAAGCCTCCTAGAAAATAGAGAGGAAACTGCACGGATTTCCATCTGATGCCTATCTCGATATTGGCCATAATATAGGAAACCAAAAGACCTAAGATTAGCCAGATAAAACTTGTTCTGTTATAAACTTGCTCTTTTTTTACTAGAATTAGAGTTGAAATGGCAATTAAACCCAGCAAAAAACTCAACACTTCGTTTGGATAGGTTGCAAACAGATAAGAGGTTAGAAAAGATGTGGAAATGATTCCCACCGCTATGCCAGATCCAACTGGCAAAAGGTATCTCCAGTCCATTTTTTTTATGGCTTGAACAAGATCATCGTAGATGCCTAAAATAAGGGCAATTGTCCCGCCACTTATCCCTGGTAAAGTATTAGCAACACCGATTGGCAATCCGTTTAAGAAATTGTTCCTCATCTTTTTCCCTCCCGCATAACCTCACCTGGCTAACAAATAGATAGCATAAGCATAGATAAGAGTCATCTTAGCTAAGGATTCCAGACTTATTTTTTCATTAGCTTTATGAGCTAGCATAGGTTCGCCAGGAAATTCCGCCCCAAAAGCAACCGTGTTAGGAATAGCCTTGGCATAGGTTCCTCCTCCAATGGCCAGAAGTTTAGGTTCTTCTCCCGTAACTTCCCGGTATGCCTTTTGCAGATTTTGAATTAATGGGTGCTTGGCATCTACCAGTAGCGGTGCCTTAGTGGTATCTCCACCTACCGAAAGAGCTTTGACTTCCAAACCCTTTGGTAAGTGCTTTTTAATTTCTGTCAAAATTTGCTCTATGGTAACACCAAAGGGATAGCGAATATCCACACTTACCCGGCACTCTTTTTCGCTAACCCGTAAAAGTCCTGGATTCCAGGAAAGCTTGCCGGCTATCTCATGCTGATAATCTATATTAAGCGAAGCTCCATCTGCTGTCTGGCCGATCTCTGCAAAAAATTTAATTAGCGGATGGTCTAGGCCCGAAGCAAAAAGCCCAATTAAAAGATCTACTATAGCATTGTGACCATCTTTGGGAGTAGAACCATGAGCTTCTATTCCCTTGGCCCAAACATAGTTTCCTGGTTCAATCTTTTGATTTAGGGCTTTGGTTACCTCGGTGTCGGTTATTTTCTCTAAAGGTTGACTGATTTTTAGACCTTGAGGTATTCTGGCATAGGCCCTGTTGGGAACGACATTGATTCTTTCTCCGCCATATGCCCAAAACAGATCTGTCTGGGGAGCTGTGATCTCTAAATGTAAGATCCCTTTTTCACTTTGGATAATTGGAAATTCTCCATCCGGCGTAAAACCATAGGTTGGTTTTTCTTCGCTTTCAAAATAGGCTTTCATACATTTCCAATTGGTTTCCTCAGCGGTACCAATAATTGTACGAATGCGTTTTTTAGGTAAAAAGCCAAGGTTATACAAAGCCTTTTGAGCATAAAGACAAGCCAGTGTCGGTCCTTTATCATCTATAGCACCGCGACCCCATAGGTAACCGTCTAGAACCTTGCCGCTAAACGGATCACAAGACCACCCAGTCCCTGCGGGTACTACATCGATATGTCCGAGGATCCCTAGTATTTCCTCTCCTTCACCCCACTGGGCATGACCCGCTACATTTTGAATGTTTTTAAAAGTAAAACCTAGATCTTCAGCGGTTTTTCCTACTGCCTTAAGGGCTAAGTAACATCCTTCGCCCTGTGGTTTTTCTTCGGACATTGTTAAAGGATCTTCAACACTAGGTATCTTAACCAGATCACTTATGCTTTGAATTAATTCCGGCATCAGCTTTTTTACTTCGGCTTCCAGTTTGTTAAGCATCTCAAACCACCTCAATGTAAATTAGTTAGTTAATTCGATTTTAGTTAGACTATAGTCAATCTTATTATCCTCACAAATATCGATTAAATGAGGTTGACAGGTAAAAAACAGTACCTGGTGCATCTTTAAGTTAGCAAGAATCTGAAGGGTACTCAGAGTTCTAATGGGATCAAAGTTTACCAGGATATCGTCAAAAACCAGTGGCAGCGAAAACTGATGCTTGGCAAACTCCTCAATTAACCCCAACCGCAAACATAAATACAGCTGTTCTAATGTGCCCCGACTTAATTCTTCCGGTCGTTTTATCTCTTGAGTATCAGTTATTACCTCAAATCGTTGTTCCATTAGGGGTGATATAACTCTCAGATAACGTTTAGCGGTAATGGTCTCAAAATAAGTAGAGGCTGTTTTTAAAACTCCCGGTTGTTTTTCCCTTTCATAAACTTGCCGAGCTTTAGCGATTAAATATCTGCACAGTTCGAGCTCAGCCCATTTTTTAGCTGCGTTATTTATTTCTTGGCTGAGATCCGTTCTTGTTAATAGTAGTTTTTCTGACTCACGACTCTTTTCTAGGTGGCTAACTTTCTCTGCCAGTCTACCTAAGGTTTCATTGATCTCTGCTTCTTTTTCTCTTAACTTAGCAAGTTCAGCACTGTTTTTATCTTTCTTAAGATCTAAAGTTTCATCGCTTGCTTCAGATAATTCTTGATAAAGCAATTCCTTTTTTTCTTTAACTAAACTACTTAAGTTAAACTCAATCTGAGCAATGTCTCTTTTGAGTTGTTCCTTTTGGATAGCTTTTTTAGCCAGTATTCTAAAGTCATCGACTGTTTTAACCTGACCTTTTTTTAAAAGGAGTGCTAGTTCCTTTTGTTTAGATTTAATTTTAGTATTAAAATCATTGGTGCGTAAATCTAATTCCCCAATTACGTTAATTAGCTCCTTCTTCTTTTTAAAATTCTCCAGGTTACGACTTAACTGATTCTGCCACTCTAAGACGGTTGCAGCTACTTGAGTTGGTTGTTCTAAATTTAGATTTAGAGCTAATTCGTCTACTTTACGCCTAAATTCAGAGAGATTTTTTAATAGTAATTTCTTTTCATTTTGTCTATTCTTTAGTTCCTCTGCTCTAGCTTGTAACTCTCTGGCTGCACTTAGCCAGGCTAATAAATTTATGGGATCTTTCTTGGGCAGATTGTTAGCGTTTAGAAAACCTTCCCAATCCTTTTGCAGTTTTTCTGTTTTTTCCCTTTCTTCTTTCATATGGTTTGTAAGCAGAACAAGTTGATTTTCCAAAGCTTGTTTTTGGTTTTCAATTTCAGTTAGTTTTTCAGTTAGCTTCTGCTTATTAGTCCACTTTTCACCTTCTAAAATTAACTCTTCGCCAAGCCTTGTTAAAGTTTCTGGTAAAACATCCCGGCTGAAATTAAGAGTTCTCTCCGCTTCAACAAAAAACTTTTGCTTTTCTTCTAATTCTATCTTTAAACTAGCTAGTTCTTGCACTCTGTCAGCTTCTTCTTCCTGCCAGTTTGCAAGATCTCTTTTCTCTTGCTTTTTTAAGGCAAAGTAGCTTCTAAGGTTATACGCTACAAAGATGAGCCCAAGTCCACCAATATACCACTTATTAAGCACAAAAAAATAACTTGATA
The DNA here is from genome assembly GCA_018435125.1 of Bacillota bacterium. Classification (GTDB taxonomy): domain Bacteria; phylum Bacillota; class DTU065; order DTU065; family DTU065; genus JAHDNZ01. Next base: position 9,117 of record JAHDNZ010000009.1, read on the forward strand.
AAACTGTCATGAGTAAGGTGCCGATTAAAGAAACCCATTGATTGGCCGGAGTAGGCTTCGTTTTTGGTGCCTTAAGATCTTCTATGCGTTGTTTGAGATAATCCCGACTTGGTGCCAATTGCTTATAGGTAGTATAGGCATCTTTTATTTGTAGGTAGTTATCCCTAACAGAAATAGCATCCAACTCTTTTTTATACTGCAGATGGCTTAAACTTAAGGCTTCATTTTCCTGGCGGGCTGTTTGGTACTTACTATCTAGTTGTCTTAAAATCTCTTGACTTTGAGCAAATTGCTCCTGATAGTTACCTACCTCTTCGTTTAGTAGATGAGAAAGCTTTAATTCCATCAAGCTATCAAGGTTAAACTTATCACCAAGCTCAATTTGAATGCGTTTGGTTATAAGCTTTTGTTGTTCATCAACTTTCAAATCTATATCACTGTAATTAATCTTCCATTCGTTATACTTACTTAGTTCATTATTTAGAACTGTAATTTCTGCCTGATAATTAATAATTGACTCATCTAGCTTTATTTGTGCTAATTCTTCACTTTGCTGCTTTTGTCTATAGCTAATTGCTGCCAGTTCTTCTTCACAGTTTTTTAACTCTTTAATTAGCATTTCAAAGTCATTTACACTCTCTAGTGGAAATTGGTCAAGAACATTTAACTCCTTGATAATTTCTTCTTTAGCCGCTTTATCTTTCCAAAGCTGCCAACCTTGGGCTAGTAAATTTAGCCAGTGCTTTTGAGCTTCTCTTTCTTCGATTTGTGCTATAAGTACTTGTAATTCATTTTGAAAACTTGCCATCTCTGTCAGGCAGGCATTGTATTCTTCAGGCTCTTTGCTAAATTTTTCTAATTCGGTATCGATCTCAACTAAAGCTGGCAACATCTTATTGATAGCGGGTCGAGTAGCTGTTTTTTGAGGTGAATAGAACTCTTTACTTTTGTCTTTTAGAAGCTTATCAATAGAAGCTAGTGATAAAGTTCCCGGATATAACCCTCCTGAGTAAAGAAAACTGCTGACTTCATCGTCTTCTAAGGTTTTTATAACCTGCAACTCATCAAGCCCAAATGCAAAAACATTTCGATAAACGTTTTCGGTAATAGAACCAAGAAGGTTTTCCAGAGTGTCTTCACTTTGAGATTTACCATCGAGTAGAATCTCCAGATCACCTTTAAGAGTCTTGCCTTGTCTTCTTATAAGGCACTCTCTGCCATCATCTAGTTCCAGAAGCAGGTAGCCATTTTGTGCAGCCCCACTTGGTGGGTTGTATTTGTTGCTACCTTTGGTAAAGCCAAAAAGTACCCAGCGAATAAAGGCCAGCAGGGTGCTTTTGCCAGCTTCATTACGGCCAAGAATAATATTCATTCCCGGAGCAAGGTTAACCTTAAAATCGTTAAAGATACCAAAATATTTAACCCCCATCTCAATTATCTTCACGATTTTTCACCTCGCCAAAAGAGATCCAGTCCCAGGGCTATGCTCCCATTAAGAATAGTTTCCAGATCGTTTGCTTCCAAGGGATCTAGTATGTCCCCAAGCTTATCATATAAAGGTGCTAAGACTTCCTTTATTTCTTCATTGAAACCGTCTTCACGTAACTTTTCCGCAACACGAAGAAACTCCCCCGGAAGGCTTTCCTCGGTTTTTATTTTAGTATAATCCAAATCCGGTAAAATCTCTAAGACAAGTGACTCTAAAGCATAGTTAGATGCTTCTTTAAACCTTGTCTCTAATTCTTCTTTTTCTGAAAGAAGTTCGTTATACAAAGGAGTGCGTCCCTTAATCTTGAGCCGGTAAACACGAGGAATCTCAAATGCTTTGGCTATTAACTCCTCAAAAGCTAAATCTAGCTTGTCCAAAGTGCCGAAGGCTTCAAATTCAAGGTTTTCCCAGAAGTAAACTGCTGAGTTAATAAACTCTATTTTCACTTTCTGATCAACTTCAACCAGGTAAAAACCCTTAGGTCCTGTTTCATTAATATGTTGCCCCTGAGTTGTACCAGGATAGACAACATACGGATTTTCATTCAAGACTGCCTTTGTATGGACATGTCCCAAAGCCCAATAATCAAAACCCGTTCTAACCAAACTGTCCAATTCAGAAGGTGAATAGTTATCCTTATTACCATAACCGGCCACGTTGGTATGCAAAAGAGCAATCTGAAAGCCCTCAGAACCTGGCTTTAGCAAAAGACTCAAATCCTCGGTTACTTTAGCCGTTGGATAACTAATACCACTAATCTCGGCCAAGATAAGATCCCCTTTTTTAAAAGAAACAGTCTCAGGCTTGTCTCCGAACAAATGAACCCCGTTTGGCATCTCACTTTGGGCTTTTTTCAAATTCAAAGGATCATGGTTGCCTCCAACCATAAATACTTTAATATTGGCCTCACTCAATCTATTTAACCCTTTATATAGTTCTAACTGCGATCTCAAGGTAGGGGTTGAGGTATCCAAAAGATCCCCTGATAAAAGTATAAAATCTACTTTTAGTTCAAGTGCTTTATCAATTAGGTTATTAAAAGCTTTATATGAAGCATTTTTTATTCTCTCAACCCATTTCGGTGAAAGTCCTAAAGTACTTGGCCCCGTGTTGCCTAAGTGTAGATCTGCGGCATGAATAAAACGCAACATTCTGCTGCCCTCCTGATGATATTTCAAAACACTTATCTAAATTATTCTTGATTATGGATCTTATCCCTGCCTTTTTGATTATGTAAAAAGGCCTTCGCTTAGAAGGCCTGGCTTTTATTTCTTAATTAACTTCTCAATATATCTTTGGTATTCTTTCTGCTTTCTAGAAAGCTCTTGCTCAGTATTTTTAGCAGCAATCTTCAAAGCCTCTTCAGGAGTCATTTTCTTTTGTAAGACATTATGAACAGCAAAGTTTAACTCTCTTTGCACAGCTGCGCCACCGGGAAAATAACTAAAGGCGTTAGATACATTAAGCTGCTCAAAAAACTTCTGCCTATCGGCCCCCGGAATTGGTAGGGATTTGGTAGCGGCAATATTTCCGGAAAAGATCATGGCTCCTGGCATCTTCTCGGGAACCAATTTGGCAAATTTACTTTGAATTTCGTCCGATAGATACCATTCTAAATATTTAAAAGCAGCCTCTTTGTTCTTTGCATATTTGGGAATGCCCAAAGTACTGCCACCCATAAAACTTTCGTGACTTATACTGCCGTCAGCCCTAATGGTTCCGGGAATCAAATCGACACTCCATTTACCTTTTAATTCGGGAGCCGCCATATAGAGGTTAGCATAAAAAGCACCGATATGCATCAAAATCGGCCACTCACCTGTTTGAAACATTTGGAAAGGAACCCCGTCTTGTGGCATTCCGTGTTTGCTAAACAGCTCCACATAATTTTTAAAGCCCTGAATAGATTTTTGTTCCAAAAGGAGACTCTTATACTTTTCTCCGTCTACCCAGCCACCGTTGTTTTGCTTCATCATCAAATAAGAGCCCCACTCGGGTCCAGCAGTAACCCCACCGTACGACCAACCCGCGTTCATGTTTCTCGCTCTAAGCTTTGGCAACAACGAGTGTAGATCTCCCCAAGTCTTGGGAATGGCCAAACCAAGGTCATTTAAGATATCCGTACGATAATACCCCATAATAACACCGCAAGATTCAACAAAGCCGAAAGTATTCCCGCGGAAGTTAAGAGCCTTTGTTGTCCCTGGATATAATTTCTTCTCAACAGCCTGGACTCTCTGAGCTCCAAAGGTGCTTTTCAGATCTATGACTCCATCTCTTACACCGTACTCAACTAAATGATCCGGTGCTCCTGCAATAATATCCGGTGTGGTATTTGAGGCCATAGCTAAAAGTACTTTGTTAAACATACCTTCCCAAGGATAGTTGCTGATTTCAACTTCAATTCCGGTTTTGGGAGTAAAATCAGTGGCAATAAGATCCTTGATGATATTGATAGATTCATTAGCAAAGCCAACTTCCCAAACTTCGATCTTGGGACCGGCTATAGTAAACACTCCTAAACAAAGAATAAAGACGGTTATTAGATAAACTTTTTTAGACATAAAATAAACCCCCTTTTTTTCCAACAGACTGATAGTCTAAAGTTATTACCCTATTTCTCTATACTTAATTAGTTTCCTCTCCGGAGTACATTTTTTCTTGAACATCAAATATTCGCACAAAATATTTTGGGTGTTGATAATTCACGATATCGGCCCACACCTCCTTTGGTTCAGCCCTTCCTTTGGTATCTAGAACACCTTAGTACTATGGCTTCTGCTGACTCCTCACGATAAATCTTGTTTCAACCAAGTTTCTTACTCTGTTTTCACCTGTCCGTGAGGCCTCCCACGGTAAGACGATTCACTTTCGTTCCATGTACCCGCACCATTTACGCTAACGTGTCCGTGTAGCTTTAGGGCTTCAACTTGTATAGCAGTCTTACCCCATGTTTTGCGCCTAATAGTGTTCGTGTCCCTCAGGTCGGAACTTTGCCGCTGGCTTCCTTCAGATTCCACCTCGCGGTGGACACCCTTGCCTTGAGCTAATGGTTGGTTGCTACATACCCCCATAACGGACTTTCACCGTCTAGTTAATCGCCATGCGTGGCACACTATAAAAAAACAATAGTGGTTTTTTAGTCCACTATTGTTTCATACTTATTTTTTCTCTTTTTTAGGCGGTACTTGGGTAGCTTTACTGTCTGTTTTTGGAGCTTCAGGTTTAGCTTTCTTTGAGCCACAGCCATTATTAGCCATTATGCTCGCCTCCTTTAATAAGCTCACTTCAATTTTAAAAATAGCACTAAACAGTTAGTAAAACGACCTTATTTTTACCGCAATTTAATTAATATTACTCCTAAAAATGCCAATGCTACCTAAAAATAAACCTATTTCTTATTGTTTCAACCACTAACTCCTAAAGCAGCTTCTTGACTATGTAAAATTGTTTTTAATTATATAAGCCAGCTTATTTTAAATAAGCTGGCTATGAGTGTAGGAGAGATAATTTTTGATCTCAAACTTTTTAGCTTGAGTTATTTATCCTCAATTTCGGTTGGATCTAGCGTAGTTAAACCTTCCAACATACCCATTAGCATAGCTATATCCTTTGTTTCATCTGCTTTGTTAAGATTATTCATTCCCACAGCAGACATAGTTGCTAAATGTCCTCTGCTCATAGCATTTAAAGCATAAGAACCTCTTTTAGTTTTAGCTAATAAACCCCCGGTTGCAATCTCACGCAGGTGATGATAAAATTGGCCCCCTGCAGGAATACCCGTTTTTTCCTGCAGTTGCGAAGCTGTCATTTCTCCATGTTCAAATAAGGCTTTTAGAATAGTAAGTCTTTGTTCATTAGCAAAAACAGAAAAATATTGAGCCATAGCTATTAGATCTGCTTTTAAAAATTTTTGCTTGTTGTCTACAATACCATAAACAGAATAACTGCTCGGCCCTTTAATATCTAAGGTTGAAACAAGTATACCGATCTTGGCATTAGTCTCTTCCATAGTTTTTCTTTGCTCTTTAGTGACCATATTTCTAAGTATATTATCTGCTTCTGTTTCCAGTGGATCAACTTGCTGCTTTTTAAAACCTTCCTGAATTCTTATCAGAATATTCCTGGTTTGCTACCCAGGTTACTTTTGGTTTGTTTACTTCTGTTTTCTCTTCTGGTCCAAGTCCTCTTTTTTGAAATTCATCAGCTATTAGCATCCTGTATAGATTTTGCGTAAAAAGAGTAAGGGTTTCTATCTCTTTTTTCAAGTCTGCCATTTCAGTTTTCAACAAAAGCATCTCTTCATTCATTGTAAAGTTTCCTTTTTTTTATTATACATCTTACTGTATTTACAGTTTTCTGTACTTTCTCATAGAAGTCAAGTTGGGTTTTTAGGCTTTTCCACCTACTTGGGCTGAATCCATTTTTTAGAAAATTATTGTTCGTTTAAACCCTTTTTGTATGTACACTCATTTGTATTTCGGACACCAGTTATTTTCTTAACCTAATATATGTAATATAAAGCACCTCGAAGGAATAGCCGACAACAAATAGAAAACACTAGTAGATTAGACAATAAGGGGCCGCGATAGCATGCCTTATCAAAAATACCAAAACTACCAGGATTCAAAACATATCTGGATAGGTGAGATCCCGACTTCCTGGACGGTTGTTAAATTAAAAACAATTGTGACTGAGTTTATCATGGGCGATACACCAAACACCGGTAATCACAATTACTGGTCATGCGAGGGTATACCTTGGGTTAGTATTGCAGATATTTCCATGACAAATGTCTACTTAACCCAAACAGCAAAGAAAGTTTCGGCAAAGGGACTTGCTGCTAAAAACCTTAAACTCTTAAAAGAAGATACCGTCCTTTTTTCCATCTATGCTTCTATTGGTAAAACTGCCATCTTGAAAATCCCTGCTGTTACCAATCAAGCTATAGTAGGTATTGTTGCCGACAAAAAGAGTGTAACGGTCAAGTACCTTTATTACGCTTTGCTCTTTAGTTCTTTTTATCTGCAGAAAATGTCAAAAAACACTATTCAACCAAACCTAAGCTTAGAAACTATTAAAGAGATGCCGATCTCTTTACCTTCATTACCTGAGCAAAAAATAATAGTGGCTTTTCTTGATGATAGACTTGAAAAAACAACTGTTTTAATTAGTAAAAAAGAAGCTCTTTTAAACCTCTTAGACAAAAGACTGGCCTCTCTTCGCTTTCAAGCTGTTACTCAAGGGCTAGACTTAAAGGTTGAAATGAAAACAGCTAAACTATATGGGCCTAAAAAAATCCCTTGTCATTGGGATATTACTAAACTAAAATACCTGGTTCAATCAATAAATAATGGTACCTCTCCTCCGGAATATCTCCTCAAGGAAGGAATCCCCGTCTATGGGGCCAATGGTCTTATTGGATATTGCGATACAGCTAATACCGATAATACTGTTATTGTAATTGGACGGGTGGGTTCTGCCGGCAAAATTCACCTAGTTAGAAAGCCTGCCTGGATCTCTGATAACGCCTTAATACTATCCGGTTTTGATCCCAGTCTAGATCTTACTTATTTTTATTACCAGCTTTTAACACTAAACCTCGATGATTTGGCAACCAAAAATGCTCAGCCTTTAATCACAGCCTCACAGATCGCCAACCTTTCTATTTGCCTTCCTCCTCTTAGAGAACAAAAAGCTATTGCTCAATACCTAAACGAAGAAACTAAAAAAAACAACTCTCTCTATGAGCAAACCCAAAATAGTATTGTACTTCTAAAGGAATACCAGGAAAGCCTGATTAATTCAGCTGTAACTGGTAAAGTCAATTGCCAAACAGAAAAATGTTAAAAAAGGGAGCCCTCCTTAGACGCATTCTCACAGAGACCTTTTATGAACTGCGAGTATTGGGTGAGGCAGACAGCAGATCAAGCTGTCTGCCTTTGCCGTTTGTTGTTATTTCCTAGGATTCATCTACGAAAACGTCGACGACTCCGTCTCCATCATGGCACATAATATGAAATAGGTTCTGTAAACACTTACTTGTTAGCACCCAACAAAACCCTGCCAAAAAAGTCGGGTTGTCATTTGCTAGACCTGATACACTGATTACGGAAAGGAGGCCAGGGGCATGGATATTCTTACCCAGCTAAACCACGCAATGACATACATCGAGGCGCATATCAGCGATGACTTAGCGTTAGAAGATGTGTCAACCGTCACGGCTTATTCGTCCTACCATTTTGGGCGGCTGTTTTATTACATCGCCAATATGTCGCTATCGGATTACATCCGCAAACGCAAGTTATCGCTTGCGGCAATGGAACTGCAAAGCAGCGATGCGAAAGTTATTGAGATAGCGCTAAAATACGGTTATGACAGTGCAGACAGTTTTGCCCGCGCCTTTGTCAAGCAGCATGGTGTAACTCCTTCAACCGCACGGCAGCCGGGTGTAAATTTGACTATTTTCCCACCGCTTACCTTCCAAATCAAAATCAAAGGAGTGCAAGCTATGAATCTCAGAATTGAACAAAAACCATCTTTCACAGTTGTAGGAATCAAGAAAACTTTCCGAAGCGATGCACCGGTAAACCTAGTCCCGACCTTTTGGAGTGATACCCCACGGGAAATCTATGACAAACTTTTATCGTTTATAAATACTGAGCCGTCGGGTTTTTTAGGTCTGTGTGCGGATTTTAACGGTAAACACGAGTTTGATTATTACATTGCCGTTGCGACAACCAAGCCGGTTCCAACAGGACTTGAGAAATTGAATGTTCCGTCTGCAACGTGGGCTGTCCTTGAACAGAACGGAGAACTGATGGATCTTGCTAACCGGTTCTGGACAGAATGGTTGCCATCATCCGGATATAAAAGGGCAGCTGAAAACATTCCGGATATCGAAGTTTATCCGGAAACAGATATGCCAAAGGAAAACTTCAAGTATCAACTCTGGTTCCCTATTGTGAAAGAATAACATTATAAGCGCTTTATGGGAACATACTTACAGCGAGTGGCTACTGTTATCGGGATACGCCAAGGCGCCAAAACCAGATATAGAGATTTACTACACACACAGCACAGCATTTAGAATCAAGAAAATCATACCGATTCTTCTTATAATGATTTCGAGGAGGTGAGAAACGATGAGAGATGCAAACCACTATGGTCTCGCTGTAAAACAAATGCGGGAGTTCATTCACGAGCACCTGCAAGAGGCTATCACTGCAAGCGACATCGCCAAGGCAGCGGGATATTCTCAATACCATGCAGCACGGTTGTTCAAAGAGGATACAGGACTATCCCCTTTCGAATATATTCGCCGTGAGCGGCTGATTCAGTCTGCACATGCTTTACGAAGCGGAAAGCCAAAAGTGCTTGATATTGCGCTGGATTTTGTTTTTAGCAGTCACGAAGGCTTCACTCGGGCGTTTTCAAACGCATTCGGTATCACTCCAAAAAAGTATGCTAGTCATCCTACCCCTAGTGACTGGATGATCCTTTATCGTTATCTCGATCGCCAAAAATTAAAATCGGAGGTATCGGATATGAGTCAACAAACAGCAGTTATTTTTACACAAATCGTGGAACGCCCTGCGCGTAAGCTCATCTTGCGGCGAAGTAAACAAGCCAACGAGTATTTCGCTTATTGTGAAGAGGTTGGTTGCGGGACGCCCGATGCGCCGGCTCCGTGGGATATTCTTTGTAGCATCAAGGAGGCTCTTTATGAGCCGGTTGGCGTGTGGCTGCCGGAGAATATGCGCCCTGCGGGAACAGGAGTTTATGCACATGGCGTTGAAGTTCCGTTTGATTATGCAGGTGAAATTCCGAACGGATTTGATGTTATAGACCTTGAGCCATGCAAGCTGTTGGTCTTTCAAGGCGAGCCATATGACGATGAGTATTATCAAGAAGCGGTCGGCAATTGTATGGGACGTATTGGCAATTTTAATCCTGAAGTCTACGGTTATCAATACGCCGATGGGTTGGCGCGGGTACATTGAAATGCGTCCGATCAAAAGCATGAAGTAAGCTTCAGTCTCAGCTGGCTACTGGATTAGTGAGCTATCACCTAAAAGAGAGAGGCAATGCTTTCAGCATTGCCTCTCTCTTAAACTTTTCCTTATCAGTTTGAGGTATGGCTCAAATAGTTTCCCTTATTGAACCGCGCCTTTATGGCTCCCCTTACTTAATTTTTAATTTTATTTATTCCACGCCATAAAAGGGGTCGGAACAGATTGGTTCGCTCTTTAAACCAAAAGTGTCCACCGCTATTACCCGGAGTACATATTCCCTATCAGTTTCAAGTAAGCCAAAGAGAACTTTAAAATCGTTGATTTTAGCTGTCTTGGATAGTTTTGTTTTCATTTGCTCAGGATTGGCACTGCGATAAAAATCAGAATAGGTAATTGTATGATTATAACCAGCTGGATAGCCGGTATCATGTTCGATCAGATGAATTTCGTAGTAGTAAACTAAATCATCATCTTTAGCAGCATCAAAGTCAAAATAAATCATTCTTTTTGTCATTCTTTTAATCGTTATGGCTGCATTCTTTTCAAAATAAGGAGCTTTGTTATTAGCTGACATTGCCTCTAGTGTGTAAGCTTGCAAATGCGATTTATCCTCTTTAGGGGAAGGTACAATCCAGGGCTTTTTGATCTCTGCTTTATTAATAAAGTCCATTCTAGTAATACGCACATTGTTGTTTTTATCTACTTCCAAATAGAGACCTTGTGAGAAATTATGACAATCTCCAGGTTCCATGCCTCCACCGGTATCTATAGGTTTAATACCATTAATTGCCCCTTCCAAAGAACAATAGAGAGTGCCTCCACAACCTAGTGCTGTATAGCTCTTCTGATTAATATTTCTCTCGTCGTTAAGTGGAAAATGTAAATGCCCACCAAATGTAAATACCTGAGGGTAACCTTTTAAAACCTGGTTGATATTTGTTGAATACCAATATGAACCTTCTTTACTGCCGTAAACTGTATCATATATTACTGGGTGAGTAGCTACAAAAATTGGTTTAGCTGGATCATCTGCTACTGCCTCATCTAAAGCTTTTTTCAGCCACTCTAAATCTTCATTAGCATGATGACAGCCACCGTTATAATATTTACAATTTACTGCTATAAAATGGTAGCCATTGACAACCATGTGATGATTGCCATTTTTGATTTCTTCAGCCGTAGCACCTTTATAAGCATAGTCGCCAAGGCCTTTTTTAAAAACTTCTCCATTATAAGGTTTGCTATCAAATGCTATATCATGATTGCCCAAGGCAAAGATAAATTCTGTGCCCTTTTTAGCTAGCTCAACTTTGTCTAAAGTACGCTTCAAGGTTTGTACCTCCGAAAGTGAACCACCATCGGTTAAATCTCCTGCTACAAAGATTGCATCTAATTTGTTCTCGCCCGCTTTTTGATAGAGCTGTCTTAAGCATTCTTCAAATTTAGCTGCTCCCTGGGTGTAGTGTAGATCCGAAACCGCGCCAAACCTTAAAACAATATTGTTTTCATCAAATTCTGTTTTGCCGGCCAATACGCCCATACTAAAAAGCACAATACTCATGGAGACTAACATCAGCCATAACAAAATCCGTCTTTTACCAAGATCACACATGTCAATCGCCTCTTTTACATTATTTATAAACCTACTACAACAACCTATAGAAAACGATTTCATTTCATAGTGGACTCACACTTAAATAAAAGATGTCGATCCCCTTCCACTAACATTATTACCTCTTTTAATAGTAACTTTACATTATAGTTCCTTTTATCAGATGCTAACTCCTCTTGGAATTTAAAAAATTCGCTATGAAGATCGGACCTTCCCTACTATAATTCAAGCTACTCTCGTTGAAAAGTGAAAGGTGTAGCTTTAATTCCATCCCTATCCCGTGTTTTTTGACATTTAATTAATTTCGCGTTATATTTAAATTATACTGTTATTATCTTCACAAGTTGTCCTCTTTAGAATAATCCATGCATATATTGTATGGGGTTAGAAAAACTGTCTTACTGCTGTTTTTGTGTTATAGAACTAACATCAGCTTTTCTGACAATATGTGATATAACAAGAAACAAATAAACGCCTTGTAGCAAAGGGCCTTGACATCTCGCATAAGCGCTCTATCACTTTTTTATAAAACTACTTAAGAATAAACTCAAGCTAAATGATTTTTAGTTTGAACAGAATTAGTCTAAATAAGGGGGTATGGTTTTGCTTAGGATTATTGTGTTTTCTTTAGTTTTATTTTGTCTCTCGTCTTTAGGACCTATACCAACTGCGGTAGCCATCGCCAGTTCGTTAGTCGAAAACATTGCAATTAACTGTCCTTATCTTACAACTCCCATGGCCAAAGATAGGGAATTACTTACAGATCAAAACACCTATTATCCGGATACAGACGGTAAAGAACTGACCGATGGTATTTTAGCCCCGGAATATTCGAATTTTACCCATGAAGCATGGCAAGGTTTTGCTAAACAAGATCGTCATATTGTAACCATTGATCTAGAAAAAATCTCTTTGGTTTACGAAATCGCCGGCAGGTTTTTTAATACCCCGGATGCAGGTATTTATTTCCCAGAAAAAATTAGAGTTTCGACCTCTTGTGACGGTAAAAAATGGTCGTCGCCTATAACAACTTTTAACGATCTTAATCTCAACTCAAGTATAGGAGTTTGCCGCGAACTAAGTGCAAAATTTGAACAACCTACGAAAGCTCGGTTTGTACAGATGGAAGTATTTGTCAATAATTGGTGTTTTGTCGATGAAATAATAGTTAAAGGTAAAAAAGTTGCAATTGATTCTGTAGAAGAAACAATCCCGCTTGCCTCAATTGTCTCGGAAATGAGAGGACTATTAGGTCTTAAAGAAGCTACAGGTTGGCCAAAACCTTTAACAGAAGAATCGGGTTATGCACATCACATTCCGCTTATGTATTTTGGGGGTTTGGTTCCCAATTCGCGTCAGCTAAAGACTTTTGACTTTCTCCCTTATGTTGGCTATATCGACACTAATAGCAATATTAAAGATACCTTTTTTGATACCTTTCTTCTTCTTCCTGCTAGTATAAGATACTATGGTGTTGACGGACGTGATTATGATAATGCTCTTAAACCTTCGAACAAAGAAGATTGGGAGTTGTTTATTAACGAACTTTTTACTCCAAATTACCAACTTGATGCTCTTAACAAAGCGGTTCAAATTGTCAACGAGACACTAGATAAAGACCAAGTCGCTAATGTAATAATTGCTATTCCATATCCTTCAACGCGTCAGAGCAATTTTGGTAAATTAGATGCTAACTCCCGATCCCTTAGCTTTGCTGGCGTGAAAACGGGTGATGAAAAAAGATTTTTAGCCATTTCTTGGTTTGTCGAAGAAACACTTGCCCGCTTTGAAGCTGCTGAGTTTTCCAATCTTCGATTAGTAGGCTTTTATTGGAACCAAGAAGATATCGAGCCACGTAATTCTCCCCAAATGTTAGACCCGGTTATTTCTAATACATCTAATCTCCTTCATGACAAAGGACTTCGTTTTTACTGGATTCCCTATTACCAGGCTTGTGGTTTCCGCAACTGGCAACAGCTTGGTTTTGATGTAGCTATGTTACAGCCAAATTTCTCTTTTTCAAGTCTCAAACTTAATGAAGCAGAAGACCGTTTAAAACAAGCTGCAGAATTGGCAAACCGTTATGGACTTGGGTTAGAAATGGAGTTACACATGGACCTTTACAACCCGGAATTGAGGCAAAAATACTTAACCTATCTAGAGTTTGGCAGAAAATTAGGTTATCAGAATAATTCGGTAATCTCTTATTACCAATCAGTTGATGATTTTGCAAAAGCAGCTTTTCACCCTAACCCAGAAATACGTTTGCTTTATGATGAAACTTATAAGTTTGTAAAAGGATTTTAAAAGTTCGACCTATTCTCCATTTGTAAAAAATAACTTGGAGGTGTTGGTATGAAACGTTGGGTTATAGCCCTATTAATTCTTTTCCCTCTTGTTTGTTATGCAACAACCATAGAATGTTGGTTGGTTGGACCTACTAATGAAATGCTAGCAATTCTTTCGGATTTAACAGTAGGAACCTTCACTAAGCAAACTGGAATTGAAGTAAAATACCAAATATTAACATGGGGTGATTACTACAACAGATCTCTTCTAGCCTTAGCTAGCCGTGAATCTCCGGATATCTTTACTCTAGGAAGCGAAATAATGGATTTTGGCGTAAGAGGGGGAGTAGTTGATTTAACTCGTTTTCAGCCGCAGGAAGTAAAAGAGTTGGAAAAACAACTGTTTAGCTCTCTTATGGGGCCTGTATCTTTTCAAGGAACCCGCTTTGGTATACCCTATGAAATGGGTGGTATCGTCACAGCATATCGAGTGGATCTCTTAAAAGATATGGGTATGGATATCCCCGTAAAGTGGGATGACATCCGTAAATGGCAACCTAAAGCTTTAGCACAAAAGAAAACCTTTGGATTCCATTATGGCTCCATTGAATATGCATCGGAATGGGGAGCATATACTCTCATTACCCAAAACGGCGGACAATTTTTCTCTAAAGATGGATTTAGTAGTACCTTAGATATGCCAGAGTCAATTAAAGGTTTTGAAGAGTATATAGAGCTTTTTACTAAATATAAGTTTCCTCATGTTGGAATCGGTATAGTACCGTTTGTTTCAGGTGAGTGGCTTATGATAACCGATGGAACTTGGCTCTACCCAAACCTTACTAAAGGGGCTCCTCAATTAGCAGGAAAATGGAAAATCGATCTTATTCCTGGTACAGTGAATAAAGATGGGGTAGTAAATCATGGTACTTTTGCAGGTGGAACTTACCTTTCTATCGCCAGCCAGTCAAAACACAAAAACGAAGCCTGGGAATTTATCAAATGGCTCACTTCAGTAAATGTGCAAAAAGATTTCTGTAATGCTGTATTTAGTCAAATTTCAGGTAGCATGTGGCTTCCAGCTAATAAAGCAGCTTTTAATCAAATAAATTTAGACGAGAGTTTTCGGCAATCGTTTTACAAGCAAGTTGAACAATCCTCTCCGGTACCTCCTGCCATTAATGTAAATGTTTTATATCGGTATGTGAAATTTGCTATCGACAAAAGCATCCTAAAAGGAATCAATCCGAAGGTTGCAATTGTCGAAGCTGCTAAAGAAATGAACCAAGATATGAATAAACGCCGCAAAGAATATAACCGTTATCTCCAAGAACTTGGTGTTATCTAAACTAAAGATAAAATGTTTGGATCTTAGTTTAACCAGAGCCTAGCTAATTTGTTTTAGAAGGGATGATCAACATGAAGATTGCGTTTTCTGCTTTGTGTATTTTGATTATCTGTACCTTCGCTTTTGCTGCTCCAAAAATATTGTTTGAAGATGATTTTAGTGGAGGCCTTGAGGAGTGGAGAATGTCTTCTCCCGGATGGGAAATAGACGATGATGCTTTAACTTATCCTGTCATAGGCTTTAATGACATCTTTACTGGTGAAGAAGACTGGGATAACTATAGTATCGAAGTAGATGTTACTCTAATTGGTTATGGAAAATGGGGTTCAATACGTCTTTTCTTCAGAATGAATGAACTTTTTACTGGTTATGGTGTGTCCTTCCATGAAGGAGGTTATGTAGCTCATTCGTTTTTAGGTAGATACGACAACGTTGAAGTACTGGCTGAAAGCCACGACTTTATTTTAAAACCCGATCAGAAAGTACACCTCCGTTTAGAAGCAAAAGGAAATAAATTTGCTCTTTATGCAGATAACAAGCTACTCGCCAAATTTGAAGATCCTGGCGACACCTATTTTGAAGGTTGTATTGGCTTTAGAGCAGATAATTCGGCAATGATTATCGACAATATAAAAGTGACATCGCTAAATTAACCGAAAAAGAGGGGAAGCACTATATGCTTCCCCTTTAGCTATTACTTAGCCTAGTCTTGCCCTCAATTTACTTATTCTTTGCAGTAAATTAATTAGGTGTAAACAAACCCTTTCTTACTATTAAAAGAGACTGTGACTTTTAAAATGTCATCAGTCTCTTTTTAATTATTCGGCTTCGCCTTCAATAGCTTTGTATTTCTTTCTGTCATAAGGTTCAATAGTTATATTATCAAAAGCTACCTTACAGCCATTTACATGCAGACCAAATATTCCTTCATCTCTATAACCAGTCTCAATAGCTGCAAATTGCAATTCGTCATCGATAAAGTAAAGGAATACATCGTCACAAACAGCTACAGTTACTCTGTAGGTTTTATTGTATTCAAATGCTGTAGCATAAGGTTTTTTGCGTCTTACATCCCATTGACCGTCAGGTCTCCGGAAAGCTAGTTCTGTACCGTTTTGGGCAGCAGATCCTTTTCTAATCGTAAACATATGGTAAGGTGATGCCCCATCTTCAGAAGCACGGAAAAAAACAGAACACCAGCGGGCATTATCTTTAGCTGAAAGGAAAGTGATATCAACAGAGTAAACAAAATTATCCATCACAGGGCCAAAAACTACTCTACCTTGGACTGCAATTGATGGGCTCTCACCAACAATACGACCTTCTTCTACCTTCCAGTCGCCTTCAACAATCTTAAATCCTTCCGGTAACCCTTCCCCGGAAAAATCTTGGCTATAAGAAGCAAAAGCAGCCAGTGACAATACAAAAACCATTAAAATAACTGTCCAACACCGTCTCACAAAAACATCCCCCTCGCTAAATACTGTGTTAAAACATTTCGCTTTTGAAAATTATTTACCTGCAAAATATTCATGTGCTAGTAATAAATGTTAGTGCAATATCTATGAGCTTTAGATAAATCTAAAGCTTTTTTGGAAAGAATCCTAATCTCTTAACTTTTGGCAATTCGAATAAATGGGTTCGCTTTTTAGTCCAAAAGAATCGACGGCCACAAGCTTTAAACAATATTCAACACCGGATTTCAATTCGCCTGAGGGAAGGTTAAATGCAGCAACATCAATTACTTTTGTTAGCCTTTTTTTCATCTCTTTAGGATCTGGAACTCTATAGAAATCCGAATAAGTAATCACCGGTTTTTTGCCAAGTAAAAAGTGCTTCTTTGTCTCTGCTAAATGAAGTTCATAGTAATAGACATAATCATCATCAAAAGCTGCATCAAATTTTATCGTAAGCTTATCTTTGCTAACTATCTGTAAAACTGCCTCTGCCGATTTTAGAAAAAAAGGAGCTTTATTATTTAATGAAACTGCTTCACTAGTGTATTTAGATAAATGAGATTTATCTTGTTTGGGACTGGGAATAATCCAGGGTTCTTTAATTTCTGCCTTATTTAGAAAATCCATTCGTGTAACTTTTACATTATGGTTTTTATCTACTTCTAAATAAAGGCCTTGTGAAAAACTATGACAGTCTTCAGGTTCCATACCACCTTTAGTATCGATAGGTTTAATACCTTCAAATTCACTTTCCAAAGAACAGTATAAAGTACAACCCGTTCCTAGAGCTGTATAGTTTTTCTGGTAGATATTACGTTCATCGTTTAGGGGAAAATGAAGATGTCCACCAAAGACAATGACCTGAGGGTAATTTCGCAGAAGTTTATCGATATTATCAGAATACCAGTAAGTACTTTCCTTGCTACCATAAACTGTATCATATATCACAGGATGAGTAGCTAAAAAGATTGGTTTTTGGGGATCATCTAAAATGGCTCGATCCAATTCAGTCTTTAACCAATTTAGATCTTCACTTAAATGATGACAGCCACCATTATAGACCTTACAATTTACTGCAATAAAGTGATATCCTTTTACTGTGGTATGATGATTACCATTTTTTATCTCTTCTGCTGATGCACCTTCAAAAGCATAATCAGCAAGGACTTGCTTAAACATCTCTCCGTTAAAAGGTTTTTCGTCAAACGCTAGATCATGATTACCTAAAGCAAAGAGAAATTTAATTTTCTTGTTACTAAGCTCAAAATCATCTAAAACCTCTTTTAGAGCCTGAACTTGTTCAAAAGCACCATTGTCTGTTAGATCCCCTGCTACAAAAATAGCGTCTAGCTGGTATTTTCCTGCTTTAGCATATAACTGCCTTAAAGACTCTTCAAACTTTTGCCTGCCCGGATGTAAATGTAGATCCGAAATCGCTCCAAATCTTAAAACAATATTACCTTCATCAAAACTCAACTTTTCTTTTCCATCTAAAAAAGTGTTAGTCTGGTTCAAAAGAACTACTCCCTTCGTAAGGCTCCTCCTAAGGTGCTTTCAATATTAAAAGCTCTTTACTACCTGTTTTTAATTGTACCGTTATCCCTAACTAGAATCAAGAAAACGGTTTCTATATATTGACTCTTCATTAGATTACTTTTTAAAAATAACAATGCCTTAAAACGCAGTGACTGGGTTTTATTAAGATAACAGATTAAATCGTTGCACAAGCTGATGAAAAAGGATACCATAAAAAGAAAGAACTAGCTTTTACACCGCTACCTTGGAGGGAATATAATGGAGGAACAAATCAGAATTGGAATAGTTGGCTATGGCAATTTAGGCAAAGGTGTTGAATTGGCCATTAAACAATGCGAAGATATGCAGTTAGTTGCTATATTTTCACGTAGGAAACCTGAAAGCCTCGGCATTTTTGACAAAACCATTCCTGTACTGCCAATTTCAAAAGCCAAAGAATACCAGGACAAAATTGATGTAATGATTTTATGTGGAGGATCAGCCAGAGATTTACCAGAACAAGGTCCCTTCTTTGCCAAGTTTTTTAATACGGTAGACAGTTTTGATACCCATGCTAAGATTCCTCAATATTTCGAAGCTGTCAACCAAGCAGCGACAGCACACGGAAAGACCAGCATCATCTCTGTTGGCTGGGACCCCGGTCTCTTTTCTCTGTTGCGTACGATCTCTGAAGCTATTTTACCTGATGGTAAAACCTATACCTTTTGGGGTAAAGGTGTAAGCCAAGGCCACTCTGATGCTATTCGCCGTATAGAAGGTGTTAAAGCTGGCATACAATACACCATACCCTCAAATGAAGCGATTACTCTAGTTAGAAAGGGCGAAAGACCCAATCTTACTATCAGTGATAAACATCAAAGAGAATGCTTTGTGGTTGCAGAAGACGGAGCAGATAAAGCCAAAATCGAATCTGCCATTAAAACGATGCCCGACTACTTTTTGGATTATAAAACTACTGTACACTTCATAAGTGAAACAGAGTTTAAAGAAAAACATTCTCAAATGCCTCATGGCGGATTTGTCATTCGCAGTGGCCAAACAAATGGCAATAACAATCAGCTGGTAGAGTTCTCATTGAAGCTAAGTAGCAATCCTGAATTTACAGCCAGTGTTTTAACAGCTTATGCCCGTGCTGCCTACCGTTTAAAGCAAGAAGGCCAGATAGGAGCTAAAACTGTTTTAGATATTGCACCTGTTTATTTAGCCAAAAAACCTGTGACTACTCTAAGAAGCGAACTATGAACTCAGTTATAAGATAACGATTTTAAACATCGCCTTTATTAAAAAATAAAAGCTGGTAAAAAAATATAGTCTGCATGATTCTTAATTACAAGGGGAAAGCGCATGAAAGTAAACAGACACTTTGTTAAAACCCAGTTAGTGAGTGTTTTTTGTGCACTTCTTTCGGTAACACATGAATTAACGATGGCTTTTCGTCTCCATAAAAAGTAGCCCTAACCCCTAAGGGGTCAGGGCTACTTTACAAACTAACAGCCACTAATAGCCATCATTGCGTTACCTATTTCTTATTTCTTTTGTTCTTCCAGTAGCTTTTTGATATACCTGGAATACTCACTTTCTTTTTTACGAATCTCCTGATTATGTTCAACTGCATATTTCTTGATAGCAACTACTGGATCCACTCCATTTAAAATAGCTTCTTCAGCTGCAAATTGTATATAACGCCTTCTGTGTCTTGGAGCAACAAGACCGTAAACAGAAGTAATGCCTTCTTGTAATACTTTTTGATACACTTTAAGATCCTCTGCAGGTAGGTTTATCTTGGTTATGGCTTCTAAATCGGCAGGTAATAGCATGGTACCAGCCACTCTGGCCATACTACGTTTAGCTAACTCAACTTGAATAGGTGTCGAAGTAATCCATTTAATAAACTCCCACGCTTCAGCCTTCATTTTAGATAATTTAAATATACTCAGAGCATTTCCGGCCACAGAACTTTTCCTATCAAGTTTACCGTCGCGCATAGTCCCAGGCACCTGTACCAAGCTCCATTTGCCTGTTAATTGAGGTCGGGTCATTTTAATGTTAGCATACCAACCTGGCTGCTGGACAAAGAAAAACAGGCTACCATCTGCAAATCCCTGTATCTGAGGAATATTGCGTGTTATGCGATGCTTAGTATACATTTCAACATACTCTACAAAACCATTTATTGTTTCAGGTTGATCATAACCTGATTTCTTTAGATCCGGAGTATAATCATCTCCACCATGTTGCCACATAAACATGTTAGCATCTTCGTATAAATCTGTTGAAAGTTGCCAAGCTAAAGAGATATTACTACCTTTGGCTTGTAGTTTAGGTAAAACTTTTCTTAATTCGTCCCAGGTATCTAACCTTTTCATCCCATAATCAGCTAATAAATCATCTCTTTGAAAACCTGCCATGGAAAAATTTGCATCATAATGAATCCCAAAAATAGAATCTTGATAAGTTAAAGAGCGAAAAACTGCAGGATAGAGATTTTTAACTACCTTATCAAAATCAGGGAAAGTAGCTTTTAAATCAATAACAGCACCTCTGACACCTAACTCCGGAGCAAATAATGGTCCCATACCACCAACATCAGGAACATCACCTGAGGCTGCTGCTAAAATAAATTTGTTTTCGAAATCGCCCCAACTTAAGTTGGTAAATTCTACATCTAAACCTGTCTTTTTAGTAAAACTTTCTCTGGTAAGCTCTTTGTAAACGTTGAGAATTTCATTATTTACTCCTGTCACCCAGACCGTTAGAGTTTTAGCACTTACAAAAATTGCAAAAATGGTTATAACCCAAACTATTAAAATTCTTTTTTTCATCCAAGACACCCCTTTTAACTTAATTGTCTTATAGCTTTCTTAATAAAACCATGTTCACCTGCTACTAAAGCCCATATACTAGCAAATATCTGTTAAAAATTAAAAGATAATATAGCCACTATCCCTGAAGATTATGAATAGCACTTTCTCCTCTTTTTATAAATATTATTAGTTAAGTCCAAGTCCTCTTACCCTCAGATCACCATTTTTTAGTTCTTCAATCTCTAGTTAAAAAATCCTCGTCATTGGGTTTCCAGTTTGATGATATAAAATGTTAGCTATTGGCGATGTTGAAGTTGGGACGACAGATTGGATTAATATCAATGTTAATGCATTTGGTCGTTATGTAAAGGTAGAGTGGGTCTGGTGTGGTGAAATTTCTGTAAGAAAACCTGAAACTAAAAAACAAAGAACTGTTTTGCCTGTAAAAAGGCTGCCCTTCTTAGCATATGGGCAGCCATTCATTTGATTAATCAGCGTGGCTTTTAATTTGGTTATTGAGGATTTGTTTTGAACCCAAAAATAAAAGCCGGCACTCTTAAGCCCGGCTAAAATAATGCTATTTAACTTACAACAACCTGTTAAAAAGAACTGAATAATAAAAATGGCAGCCCCGAGACGACTCGAACGTCCGGCACGCGGTTTAGGAAACCGCTGCTCTATCCTACTGAGCTACGGGGCCACTTTCTAAGGTATTATAACACAGACTCTTAAAAGCTGTAAAGATTTATAGCAGCCTAAGCAATAATTATCTTATCTTATTTGCTCATTTTCCTTATTTCATTATTTTATTAAGGATCCAACCTAGGTTGGATCCTTAATAGTTGCTACTTAGGATTGCATCTTAGGATCAAGTACATCACGGAAAGCATCGCCAATCAAGTTCCAAGCTAACACAAACAACACAATCGCTAGGCCCGGATATACAATCGTATACCAGTAAGCAAGATGATTCTCTGGAGTCCCCAGTAACCAATTACGACCCATACTAATCATTTGGCCCCAATCAGCATAACCTACCGGTGCTCCAACACCTAAGAAACTTAAGCCTGCAGCTGTAATTACAACTGAGCCAATATTCATGCTAGCTTGTACTAATACTGGAAAAATTGTATTTGGCAGAACATGCCTAATAATAATTAACCAGTCTTTTACTCCACTTGCTTTGGCAGCTAAAATATATTCCTCTTCTTTAATTGCTAAGATACTGCCACGTATGAGGCGGGCATAATCCATCCAGTAAAAACAAATCATTGTAAGCATAACCTTATTTAAACCCGGTCCAAGAATGGTGGTTACAACAACAGCTGCAATTAGAAAGGGAAAACTCATAAAGATGTCTACAATTCGCATTAAAATATTATCGAAAAGACCGCCAAAATACCCTGCTATCGAACCAATTAAAACCCCTAAGCTACAACTTACCCCAACTACAACTAAACCCACCCAAAAGGCTGAACGGGTACCCCAGACAAGACCATAAAAAATATCATACTGTCCTTCCGTTAGGCCAAACGGATGCTCTGAAGAAGGTGGTTTTGGAGTAGAACCCCAGCCATATCTGGGAATTAAATATTTTTGATCCGGATTGTTTGGTGGAGCTATTTGAGGTGCAAATATAGCTACAAAAATAAAGCCTATTAGTAAAATTAACCCAAAGAGTGAGATGGGGTTTTTGATTAATTTTTTTAATAACATTTAAATCTCACTCCAGTCTTACACGCGGATCAATCACAGCGTAAAGAATGTCTACAACTAAGTTAACAATTACTAACAAGAAACAGTAAAACATAGTTGTTCCTAAAACTGCGGCATAATCAAGCTGTTGTGCGGCTGTAGCGGTTAATAAACCAATCCCTTTAAAATCAAAGACTGTTTCTACAATAACTACACCGCCTAAAAGGCCTAAGATCATTAAACCGCCTACTGTGATCACAGGAATAAGCGCATTTTTTCTAATATATTTTTTTATAACAACACTCTCTGGTAAACCCTTTGAGCGACCTGTTCTAACATAATCTTTATTAAGAATATCTAACATACTTGAACGTGTAATACGCATAATAAACGCCCACCATAAATAGGACAGGGTTAAAACCGGACCAATTAGATGTCTAATGGCGTCCCAAAATACTTTCAGGTTCCCATTTAGTAAAGCATCAATAGTATACATACCTGTATAGCTTGTAAACTGATCAGAGTAAACAATCTGATATGCCCAGGTGCTAAGTCTGCCGGGAGGAAACCAACCCAAAACACCATAGAAAACCATAAGTATAAAAAGACCACCCACAAAACTAGGCAACGACCAACCTATAATAGAAAATATTCTGGTAATATGATCGCCTATTTGGTTATGATGCATCGCTGCAAACGAGCCTAAAAGTATACCTCCGAAAACTACCGGTATAACTGCATAAAGAGCCAGTTCTAAGGTAGCTGGAAATCTCGCTTTAATGGCATCAACAACCGACATATTGGCTGAATTAGACCAGCCCAAATCACCTTTAACGATGTTTTTTAGCCATTTGATATATCTCTCGCCTGCCGGTCTATCCAAACCATAAATTTTAATTAGGGTATCTGGATCCTTATTCTTTAACTCTTCCGGGCTTCTAATATAAGACGCCAGAAGCTGGTACGGGGATAATAGTTGCATCATAAGGAATATAAGCAAGGTTACCCCTAAAATAACTACAGGTAAAGTCAGTAGTCTTCTTAAAATATAATTAAACACAACCCATTTCTCCTTTTTCAGCGTCTCTTTAGCCTTTTATAAGCTTAGATTGGGGAGCAGAGATTTTTAACTCTGCTCCCACAATTGATTCTAAAAACGCTTACTTATAGAGTTTATAGATATCATATTCACCAGGGCGAACAGCGCTCGGATAAAAACCTTTTAGTTCGGATTTGAATACACGTACAACTTCGTTATCACTCATATAAAGTTGAATCGCATCTTCATAAGCCAATTTCTGAAGTTGGTTGTAAATTTCTTGACGCTCTGCCTCTGAAGTAGCAGCAATACCTTTTGCGATAAGAGGATCATACTTGGATGCAGCTAATTTCTGCATACTTTCACCACAATAGCCTGCAAATGTTCCTGTGCTATGCATATATGGTGTTGCGAAATTGTGAGCATCCGGAAAATCTGGAATCCAACCCATGAAGAAGAAGGTTGTGCGCCCAGAGCGTAGATTATCTAGAAGGGTAGCCCATTGAACTGCTCTAACTTCCACCTTAAATTTGGGGTTTAGTTTGGTTATATTGTATTGGAGAATTTCTGCTGCAGTTTGACGCATAGTATTACCGGAGTTATAACTGATTGTCATCTTAAAACCTTTTTTCCAAAGCTCTCCATCAAAAGCTTTCTTGAATGCTTCGGTAGCTTTAGCTGCATTGAGTGAATAAGTTTCCTGTTTTGGATTAGCAAATGGTAGTGCCCCAGGCAAACATCCAGTAGGCTTTGATGCTCTGTCCATCATAACTTCTTTAATGAAAGCGTCCCAATCAAAGCTGTAGAGGAAGCCCTTGCGGACATTAATATCAGAAAAGAAGTCAGAAGGAATACCATTACCATCTAACTTACCTGAACCAACATCATCGTTGCCTTTAACATCAATATTGAAGTTAAAGAAACCAGCTGTGTTGGTTAGGGTAGGAACATGATCGATGACTGTTATACCAGGGATATTTTGTACTTGATCAAGGTAGTTGAGTGGAACATAGATAGCATCGGCATCACCTTTTTGAAGCATAACTTTACGAGTACTAAACTCGTCAATATATTGGAGTTCGACAGTTTTAAATGCAGCTGGCTTTCTCCAATAGTTATCATTGCGTTCCAAAACAACTTTTCTAGCGTTCTTATCCCAAACCTTAAGTTTAAATGGACCAGTTCCATTGGCTCTTTCAAATAAGGCCATCTGCTCTTTACTTTGGTTATACCATTTTACCCAAGTATCTGGTTTACCATCCCAGGCCCCATTTTTAATAGCCCAATCTTTACTGTAAATAATAGACCAGCTTGAAGAGTGTGCCATGATATTTAGAAATGGAGCGTAGGCCGTTTTAAGTTTAAAGGTAATTTGGTTGGCGTTAGTAATAATAGCTTTATCTAGTAGATCATAGACTTGGCGTAATACTTTTGCATCAGCTTTAGTTACATCCTCGCCACCGCCAAGATCTTGCACTAGCTCTTGAATTGTATTTACACCTAAAATCGGTTCAAGAAGCATCCAGTTTGGACCGCCATCTGGATCCAAAAGCATGTTACGTATTAGGCTGTACTTAACGTCGCTTGCTGTTAGCGCCGTTCCGTCATGGAATTTAATATCTTTTCTCAAATTAAACTTAACTGTTTTACCATCTTTGGAAATTAAACCGTTTTCAACCGATGGTACTTCGGTTGCTAGCATAGGTAACAGTTTAGCTGTGTTAGAACCATCATATTCCAATAGATTATCATAGACCTCAAAAAGAACTTCTCCACTGGCATTGTCATAGGCTAAAGCCGGATCTAAAGTATCGGGACCTGCACCGATAGAAACAAAGACAAATGTTTCTTTGTCTGTAGCTGCAAAAGATAGCATAGAAAAACTAAGTAGACAGACCAAGACTGCTAAAAACAGCTTATTTAACTTCATTTTTTTACCTCCTCATGTATGTGAACACGTTTAATGTGTTAACACCTTTTTATATAGCTGGGGCAGATGCCAACAATAGCTCTTGGGCAAAATGACAGGCTACAAGATGGCCTTCACCGCAATCTTCTAGCTGAGGTTCATCTTTGGTACAAATTGCCTCTTTGTATGGACATCGAGTATGGAAATGACACCCTGAAGGGGGATTAGCAGGAGAAGGAACATCACCCTCTAGAATAATTTGTTTTCGCTCGTAATCCACAGCAGGCAAAGGAAGAGCAGAGAGTAAGGCTTCGGTATAGGGATGTCTGGGACGAATAAACAATTCCGAAGACTTAGCTAACTCAACAATCTTGCCTAAATACATTACAGCAATACGATCACTAACATACTGAACAACACTAAGATCATGAGCTATAAAAAGATAAGTTAGCCCAAATGCTTCTTGCAGATCCTTTAGTAGATTAATGACCTGAGCTTGCACAGACACATCAAGAGCAGATACGGGCTCATCACAAATAACCAAACTAGGATTAAGAGCTAGTGCTCTGGCAATACCAACACGCTGTCTTTGACCACCGGAAAATTCATGAGGGTAACGCTTAATATAGGCACTACTTAACCCCACTGCTTCTAGTAGCTCCACGACTCGTGTCTCTCTTTGAGGTTTTTTCATCCCACTAGCTTTTAGAGGCTCTTCAATTATGGTACCAATTCTCATGCGCGGATCTAGTGACGAATATGGATCTTGAAAAACTATCTGCATATTGGAACGTAGTTTTTTAATAGATTTCTCATTAACAGCAACCATTGTTCCCTCAACGTTAAACTTAATATCTCCGGCTGTTGGTTGAATAAGGTGCAAAATTGATCTCCCTGTAGTAGATTTTCCACAGCCACTTTCACCAACCAAGCCCAGAGTTTCACCGCGGTTAATATCAAAATTAACATTATCGACTGCTTTAACATCACCAAGGTGTTTTTTTAGCAGTCCTCCGGTGATGGGGAAGTACTTTTTTAAACCTCTTACCGACAACAAAATATCTTCAGTCTGAGGGTTTGTAATGATATTGTCTTTTTTATTCATGGAGCCAACACCTGACCTTACGTCCTGGTTCTACTTCAATTAGAGGTGGTTCTTCCTGACATTTATCGCTAGCATGCGGGCAACGCAATGCAAAGCGACACCCCACAATCACCTCATTTGGATCCGGGATATTCCCGCTGATTGGGACTAATCTATCCTTTTTTTTCTCTTTGGGATTTAGGCGTGGAATAGAATTTAAAAGTCCCAATGTATATGGATGCAATGGTTTGGCAAAAATTTCTCTAACAGGAGCCTCTTCCACAACTCGGCCTAGATACATTACTATCACCCTATGACACATAAGACCCACAACACCCATATTGTGAGTGATCATCATAATTGACATGTCATGCTCTTTTTGTAAACGTTTCATCAAATCGAGTATCTGAGCTTGGATAGTTACATCGAGAGCTGTAGTAGGCTCATCAGCAATTAAAAAGCGTGGATTGCACGATAAAGCCATAGCAATCATCACTCTTTGCCTCATTCCACCACTCATTTGATGGGGGAAGTTGTTTACTCTCTGCTCAGGATCAGGAATACCAACATGTTTTAAAAGCTCAATCGCTCTTGTCCAGGCTTCTTTTTTAGTTGTTTTTTCGTGCAGCAATATTGACTCAATAATCTGCTCTCCAACTGTATAAACCGGGTTTAAAGAAGTCATTGGTTCTTGAAAGATCATAGCTATTTCTTTTCCCCTGATTGAACGCATTTCAATTCCTTTGGGATTTAACCTAGCAATATCAACCTCTTCGTTACCATTTCGAGGCTGATATTTAATTGAACCGCTTTCAATCTTGGCAAATTTTTCTGGTAAAAGCTGCATAATAGAAAGAGCAGTAATACTTTTGCCACAGCCACTTTCACCAACAATCCCCAGTACCTCTCTCTCATTGACTGTAAACGATACTCCATCTACAGCCTTAACAGTTCCCCTTTCAGTTGTAATATAGGTCTTCAGATTATCTACTTCTAAGACTTTACTTTGTAAATAATTAGTCACATATAACAGCTCATAGTAAGATCTCTTATGAGCCTACCTCCTTTATATCTTCTCTCCCACTTGGTATGATTTAAGTATATTCTACTAAACAAATACAGTTATAATATGTTGAATTGTAAAAACAGCTTTTCGACTTTTCACTACTCAATAAAAAGTTCGAATGCTAACTGTTATTCTGCTGCTATTCGCATTTTCCTGCTTTAAAATTACGTTTTCGCATTGAATATTGTATACATATTTTGGTATTCTTTCGTTTTCTCGTCATTCGTAACATTTTACGCATTTCCTGCATTATAAGGCTATGTAGCACCCGTTTTTATTACTGGAATTACGTTTTCCGCTTTTCCCATTAGGATTGTACTGTTTTCTATTTTTTAATTTAATTATTTGTTCTCCATTACTATATATTATTTTCAATATTCTTATTTACTATTCCTAGCCAATTATCGTAAAGAAGCTGGAGCTTTTCAGCTCCAGCTTCTTTTTGTTACCTATGATTTCTTATATATTGTTTCTAATTCTTTCGGATAATGTGGCACATAGGTTGTATGCAGTAACTGATGTGCTTTTTCGCTTAAGGGCTTTTCCAAGAAGGACTTGTACAGCTCTTTTACCTCCGGGTTTTGATGTGAGGCTCGCTTGCTTTTTACGACATCTATCATGTAGAGAGCCTGTGCTCTAGCCCTTACATTTTCTCTTTTGGCTGCTGGTTGGCCTCCTCCACCTACACAACCACCCGGGCAAGACATGACTTCAATAAAATCATATTTTAATAAACCATCTCTTAACCCATTTAACACTGTTCTGGCATTTTTGAGACCATGCACAACTGCACATTTCAAAGTGAGATCACCTATAGCTACCTCTGCTTCTTTGATCCCTTTATAACCGCGTAAAACCTGAAAATCTAACTTCTCTGGTTCCTTACCGGTTATTAAATAACTAGCAGTTCTTAGAGCAGCTTCACTCACACCACCAGTTGTTCCGAAGATTACTGCTGCGCCTGTCGACTCTCCTAAAGGATGATCAAATTCTCCATCAGCTAATTTTAACACTTCAACACCAGCTGTAGAAAACATGCGCAATAGCTCTCTGGTAGTTAAAACAGCATCCACATCATGATACCCGTCTCTTCCCATCTCTTCGCGAGTAGCTTCAAACTTTTTAGCTGTACAGGGCATTATTGAAACAACAAATATATCTCCCGCAGACCAATTCTGTTTTTGTGCATAATAGGTTTTAGCTAAAGCCCCAAACATCTGTTGGGGTGATTTACAAGAAGAGAGGTTTTCTAGCATATCAGGGTAATTGCGTTCGATAAATTTGATCCAAGCGGGTGAGCATGAAGTCATAAGTGGTAATGGACCGCCATTTTTTATTCTTTCAACTAACTCGCTTGCTTCCTCCATAATCGTGACATCAGCAGCAAAATTAGTATCAAAAACTCTATCAAAACCCAAACGTCTAAGTCCTGCAATAAGTTTGCCAGTTATATCCGTACCGGGTTCCATACCTAATTCTTCTGCTATACTAACTCTAACTGCAGGTGCGATCTGTACAATAACTTTTTTATGCGGATCCAAAATAGCCGTCCAGACATTTCCTAAAGCACTCTTTTCACGTAAAGCTCCAGTTGGACACGCCAGCACACATTGACCGCAAAATACACAGTCTGAATCTGCAATGTCTTCATTAAATGGAGGCAATACCATATTGTCAAAACCACGCCCGATAAAATCTATCGCTCCAACACCCTGAATTTCGTCACATACTCGCACACATCTGCCACAAAGTATACACTTATTAGGATCGCGTTCAATAGCTGCACTGGAGGAATCTATGGCATAGGTTCTTTTGTGCCCTGAATAACGTCGTTCACGAATACCAAATTCCTGAGCCAGCTTTTGTAACTCGCAGTCTCCATTTCTTAGACAATATAGACATTCATCAGGATGATTAGCCAATAAAAGCTCAATAATTGTCTTACGAGCTCTTCTAATCCTAGGTGAATGAGTTTTTACAACCATACCCTCAGCAACTGGATAAGCACATGAAGGTACAAGGTTACGGATTCCTTCTACTTCAACAACACAAATACGGCAAGCTCCAGAAGGCACAAGCTCTTCCATATGACACAAAGTAGGTATTTTGATGCCATGGGATCTTGCTGCCTCTAAAATAGTTTGATCAGACTCTGCTTCAACTGGAACCCCGTTAAAATATACTGTTACTTTAGACACCGACAGCCCTCCTAGTTTACAGTAATGGCATCAAATGGACAAAATTCGACACAGGCACCGCAACGGAGACATTTATCAGCCACAATATAATGGCTATGCTTGCGTTCACCAACAATAGCTCCATTGGGACATTTTTTGGCGCAAATACCGCAACCACGACAACGATTAGGATCAATCTTATATACTAGTAGCCCTCTACATTGTTTGGCTGGACAATGCTGTTCAAAGACATGCGCTTGATACTCTTCTTTAAAGTATTTCAATGTAGATAATACAGGATTAGGAGCAGTCTGACCTAAACCGCAAGCAGCCGTATCTTTTATTACATAAGCCAGTCTTTCTAACTGAGCCAAAGTTTGATAGCGTTTAAGCAAGCTTGCTTCAGTATTTTCCCTGTCACTATTTACAATAGTTTCAAGAATCTCTAATAACCTTGCTGTGCCTTCTCTGCAGGGAATACATTTGCCACAGGATTCATTTTTGGTGAAGTTTAGAAAGAACTTGGCTACATCAACCATACAGGTTTCCTCATCCATAACTACCAAACCGCCAGAACCCATCATTGCACCTGCTTTTTGCAGTGAATCATAGTCTATGGCCGTATCAAGTAGTTCAGCTGGAAGACATCCCCCTGAAGGTCCTCCTATCTGTGCAGCCTTAAACTTTTTATTGTCTTGTAACCCTCCACCTAATTCAAAAATTATCTCTCTTAAGCTAATTCCCATAGGTACTTCAATAAGGCCTGAGTTTTTGGTTTTACCGGTTATAGCAAAGACCTTTGTACCTGTGCTTCTGGGAGTTCCTATGGCCTTAAACCAACCTGCGCCTTTACCTATAATAACAGGAACATTAGCTAAGGTTTCAACATTATTAATATTAGTTGGGTAACCCCATAAACCGGAGTTTGCAGGATAGGGAGGACGTGGACGAGGAGTACCTCGTTTGCCTTCAATAGAAGCTATAAGTGCAGTTTCCTCACCGCAAACAAAAGCTCCCGCCCCCATTTTTAATTTCAAGTAAAAATTGAAACCGCTGCCTAAAATGTTGTCGCCCAAAAGACCGTTGGCCTCAAGATCAGCAATAGCCTTTTTTAAGCGATTTATAGCCAGAGGATATTCAGCTCTAACATAGATATAACCCTCATTCGCACCGATTGCATAGGCAGCAATAATCATACCTTCAATTACACTATGTGGATCTCCCTCAAGAACACTACGATCCATAAATGCACCCGGATCACCTTCGTCAGCATTACAAATAATAAACTTTCTATCACCTTGAGCTTTTCTCGTGAAAAACCATTTCCTACCGGTAGGAAAGCCTCCGCCGCCTCTTCCCCTTAGACCCGATTCTATTATTGTATTGATTACTTCTTCCGGTTTTAGTTTAAATAAAGCCGTACTTAAGGCATTATAGCCACCACGCATCACATATTCTTCTAACGATTCCGGATCGATTATGCCACAATTGCGAAGAACAACTCGTTTTTGTTTGCGCATTATAGGATGTTCTTCAATCGGTTTGACTTGTCCATTTAGTTTAGCAGAATTTTCTTCGTTCATTGCTATTGAACCTAATACATAACCATTGGGAAGAGCATCATGTTCAACAAAGATATCCAGGATCTCGTTGGCCTTCTCTATAGTTACCTGAGAAAATGAAATTCTCGGAGAACCAGGTTTTTTAACATCGACCATAATCTCCTGGGTACAAAGCCCAAAACAACCAACTTTTTTAACAACTGCAGGTATCTCTCTCTTTTCCAGTTGCTTGGACATATAGTTATAAATTTTTTCTGCGCCTGCGGCCATACCGCAAGTCCCCATACCCACATAAACATATGTGTATTTGGGATCTTCGCCATTTAAAAAGTTAAGTCTATTTTGCTTTTTTTCATGACAGCTTTGGCTATCGTGGCATAAAGGTCCCCTAAGAGCACATTCAATTAGATCTTTACAAGGATTGTCTTGAGTGTGCGTGCATTTCTCACAACAAGGGCTAAAAAGAGTAAACACTGTTTCTTCACTCCTTCATTTCATAATCTCTCAGGAGTTTAACAACTTCTTTTGGTTGTAAACGACCATGAAAATCACCATCTATAGTTACAACCGGAGCCATGCTGCAAGCGCCTAAACAGGCCACTGTACTTAGTGTAAATAAACCACTTTGAGTTGTTTCTCCAGCCTTAATACCCAGCTCCGATTCCAATGCTTGCAAGATTAAGCCTCCACCTCTTACATGGCAAGCTGTTCCCGCGCATACCTGAATCAGGTATTTCCCCACCGGCTTTAATCTGAATTGGTTATAAAAGGTAGCTACTCCATAAATTTTACCTATGGGTATGTGCAAATACTCGCTGGTTAGATAGAGTATAGGTTTTGGTAGATATCCATAAATTCCTTGAGTCTCTTGGAGAATGGGAATTAATGCATTCTCTTCTCCTTTTGAGTAAGAACGAAAAAGTTTTTGGATCTTTTCATCCTGACCTGCGAGAAGATCTTTGGAACAACAACAGATTTTACTCACTTGTACCTCCCCCTAGTTCATTTTGGCTTGAAAAGTTCTAATGATCTTTAACATCTTTTATCACTAACCAATAATCTGTTGAATCACCCCATTTATATTTTTTTTAGATTTTGTTACATATCTAACAACTAGCTCTGCAAAAACTCCTTTGATTGTTACTTAGAACAATTTTCGGTTCTCTTTTAGCTAACTATCAAATGGCATCTATATAGTTGGACTTTTTTAAGCCCCTATCGTTAGATCTTAAACCATTACTAAACTAAATTCAATCTTTTTATCAGAACTGTTTGTCATTTCTTTAACAATTAGATTGATATCTTTTCCACTACTAAAAAACCAAATTTTAAATAATCTGTTTTTGCCTGGAAGTAATCTTGGTTTATTACTAGATTTTAATCCTTCAAACTTTGATAAAAAATGCCCGGTATCAACCGGGCAAAATTAGTTTTAATTACATTTTCTCTGGCGCTTCTATTCCAAGTAGGAAAAGTCCTTCTGCAATAACTTGCTTAACTGCAGCAACAAGCATTAAACGTGCATTAGCTAAGCCTTCTTCAGCATCAACAATACGATGTGCCTGATAAAATTTGTTAAAGTCTCTAGCAAGGTTAAGAAGGTAACGAGCTACTGTAGATGGTTCATTGTTTTTAGCTGCTTGCTTTATAACTTCCGGAAAACGTTCCAAAGAAATAATTAGGGCGTTTTCCTCTGGTTCTTTTAATAGGTCAAGGTTAAATTCATCCAGTCTGCCACCTTTTTCTAAAAGGCTACAGGCTCTAGCATGGGTATATTGGATATATGGTCCTGTGTCACCCTGAAAGTTAAGCAGCTCATCCCACTCAAAATTAATATCTTTAATGCGATTATTACGTAGGTCATTAAATATAACAGCACCTACTCCAACTGCTCTGGCTACCTCTTCTTTGTCTTCTAGCGTAGGGTTTTTTTCTTCTATAATGGCTTTGGTAAGTTCAATTGACTTGTCGAGAACATCTTCAAGAAAAATTACATTACCCTGTCTGGTAGAAAGTTTCATATCGCCAAAACGCATTAGCCCAAATGGAACATGTTCACAGTTTTCAGCCCAATCATAGCCTAACTTTTTTAATACCGCAAAGACCTGTTTAAAATGCAGTGCTTGTTCACCGCCTACAACATATAGAGCCTTGGTAAAATTAAAAGTCTCATAGCGATAAATAGCAGCAGTTAAATCTCTTGTGCCGTAAAGTGTCGCTCCATCGCTCTTTCTTACTAAAAAAGGAGGCATATCATCTCCGAGAGGAACAATTTCTGCGCCTTCACTGACTTCAATAAATGGTTGTAGTTTCAACACAGCACTTGGAATAAGATCATTATAGAAACTCTCACCGGTATAGTGATCAAATGTAACACCCATTAATTCATATACTTCTTTTAACGACTCAAGACTGGTCTGCCTAAACTGTGCCCACAACTTGTAAGCTTCTTGATCTCCATCCTCTAATTTTTTAAACCACAGACGTGCTTCGTCATCTAAAGAAGGGTTCTCTTCAGCTTCTTTATGAAAACGTACATATAATTCAAGCAGATGCCTAATGGAACCCTTCGGATATAAGCTATCTTCTTCTCCCCACCTTTTATAAGCAACTATAACTTTGCCAAATTGGGTACCCCAATCGCCAAGATGGTTAATTCTTTCTGCCTTATAACCCATATGTTCCCAAATTCTTGCCAGTGAATGGCCTATGACAGTAGAACGCAGATGGGCTACACTAAATGGTTTGGCGATATTAGGTGAAGAAAAGTCAATGACAATACTTTTACCGGCACCTTCTGTGCTTTTGCCATATCTTAATCCCTCATGACATATCTTGGGAATTAAATCACAGGCAAGCTGACCCTTTTTAAGGTAAAAATTTACAAACCCATGAACTACAACAACTTTTTCCAACAATCTATTGTCAGGTATTTTTTCTGCTAGTTCTTTAGCAATAACAACTGGTGATTTCCTCAGTTGTTTTGCTAAGGTAAAGCAGGGAAATGAATAGTCACCTAACTCCATACTTGGTGGAATCTCTAGGAGATTGTCTATTTCTTCATAACTTAAAAGTGGCAAAACTTCGCTTATCGCTGCCACTACAATTTCTCTTGCAATACCCACTAAATGCACAGGTAAAATATCTACCTGTTTCCTCCCCTCTATACCTTATAAATTTATAGCTCTTCACCATAATATATCATTTAAAAAGTAGTCCCTCAACCAGTGTGCTTATTCTAATATAATTTTGTGTTATTTTTCTACTAGTAAATGTAACTTATTCTTAGACAAAATGTCTCACTCAATAACTCTAGCTTAGATTGGGCAGGAGATATCGATTAAAATATAGAAATGAATAAAAAGGCACTGCTGAGAGGGGGGAGCTGTCCGGTTGGAACCGAGCACAGCGTATTTTATATGAGAAATCGTGACCCAGGTCTGGCTTCTATCTTTTCTTTTCTTCTTCCTGGCTTAGGCCAGATATATATGGGTAAAATGGGATGGGGTATTTTTCACTTCTTCTTTCAAATTGGCCTTTTTTTGATTGGTTTAACTGTCGCTTTCCCACTCATCTCTACAAAAAGTGGTTTGCCCTTCGCAGACAGACTCATAAGTTGGCTGGAAACACCTCTTAACATGGGTATGGCTTTTGGAATTCTCTTCCTTACCTTAGCCAACTGGATTTGGTCGTTTATGTCTGCGGCTCCTAAAGAAACTCTTAGGGAAGAAAGTCAATTAGAAGCTACAGATGATAATATTGCTGAATTAGTGAAAACTGCCAGACTCGATTTTCTAAGAGATGCCAGTAAAACTGTTGAAACAGAAGCGGCGCCAACGCTGGAAGAAGTTACCTTTGCACAAACACTCTCCGAAATCATGGATTTAAAAGACATTAAAATTGAAGACCTAGCTGAAATAACAGGGCTGTCAATTCAAGAAATAGCTCGTTATTTAAAAGGAGCTCAACCAGATAGTGCGACTATTAATATTATTGCCCGTGGTTTAAATGTCAGCCCTAGGGTTCTTCTCTCCGAGCTTGTCAGGTAGCATTTCGCTACCTGATTTTTTATTTAGCTTATAAATAGCAAGATAGGTACCTAAATCCTGTAGGGCATGGATGATAATTGGTAACCAGATACTTTTAGACTCATAATAAAGCCAGCAGAGAACAGCTGTTATTAAAAGTCGACCCAAAAGCATCCTAAAAAATTGTTGTCTGGTTTCAAAACCACTTATTACGTTTCCATAATGTATGCCTACAAAAACAAGGAGTGTAAGAGCTATGGCACTTACCCCTCCTACTGCCCGGGCAAAAAGATTTTGCACGATACCTCTAAAAAGCATCTCTTCACCCACGGGAACAAAGATACCTAAAAGAAAGACTGTCTCCCAAAAGGAACCTTTAAGAAGGTTATTTACCGGGAGATAATCGTCAACAACTTTTTCGCTATGAGCAGCTTTTAATGAAAGATAACTTATTAAAAAAAGAACTAGGCCTGCTAAAAAAGGCAGCCAGCCTCCCTCAATACCTCTTAGCCCAAGAGGTAAATCTAAAAACAATGCCAACAATAAAGCCATAAGAACTCTTAATATGTTGGCAAAAAACGTTTTATATCTTAGCTGGCTTTTTTTTAACCAAAAATTATTTATTAAAATATCAAAGGCTAAGACTATACAAGCCAATAAGATGTACTGCAATATTTACCACTCTCCCTTTAGCCTAAACATAAGGTTGGAAAGAGTAATTAGAAAGGTCCGGATAACCGGACCTTTAATCTTAATCAAGAACCAACTCTAGAAAACGACTAACATTATTCCAGCCATCACCATATTTACTATACATTAAATAATTTTGCTGAGCTTTCTTCGGGTAATCGGTATCAGTAATACCCACATCAAAACCAAGAGTCATACCTCTATCCAGAAAAACATCAAACTCATAAGCAGGTATAGCCACTTCAATAATATACCCATCTTCAGTGATAGCCGATTCATACTGAAGATCAGAAAATTTAAAGTTGTTATTCCAGATGTTTACTTCAGGTAACATACCATCTAAACCAGGAGCAAAACCAAACTGGAAGTCGTGAACCGAATATGCAGTTCTCCCACTGTCAACATCGTCAAAAGAGACAAAGATTTGGATACCATCTGATTGGAAAAGATAAGAACCGGTAAAATCAACATAAATTGCTTCATCAGTTATCTGAGCTGCAACATAAAGATATTCATCATCATACATTACATAAAATAAACCCTGAATGTCTTTGGGCCCTTTATACTCCGAGACATCACCAGCAACAATGTATGCCGGACTATCGATCTTAATAACATGTTTTTTGGCATTTTCCCATTCTGTAAGTTTGCCATCTATTACCATTGATTTGGGAGCTCGTACAGCGGTTAACTGCTTAGCCATTGCTAATGAAGCTATTAAAAAGACTAACAGCACGGTAACCATTACCTTTTTGCTTTTCATGGTAATACCCCCTAATTAATATCTACCTATTGTTTAAACTATACCCGATAGATCTCCTTCTGTGCCATGCCTTAATAATGATTTTTCTTTTCTTTAGTATCCACTCTCATAACCTTAGGCTCTTTTTTTCGAAAACTCTTAAAACATCTCTAAAGCAACATAACCGGGTTTTCTTTTCATACAGATCTTCTAAAAAGCTATTCTGGCCTGTTAATTATTTTCTACAAAAATTCCCCGCTGATTTATAAATTCTTGGTTTAAAACCACAAAACTCCTCGCCTTAAACAGGTTTGGCATTTTGTTAGCCTTTAGAAAAAACCTTTCTAAATTTACAAACTTAGTACTGTTTTATCAATTTAGAAAAGTTTCTCTCGGAAATATCATTTTTTGTTCTTAACCGCTTTTACCTTATTAGTTGTTAATAACGTTTGTGCCAGCATTTTATTTGCTAAAGCCATAAGAGTCGCTCTTAGTACAGTCAATGCAGGTTCATTTGGTGTAGTACATTGCTCTAGAGAAGTGCAATCTCCAAACGTTGATTTAAGTGCATATTCCAGCTCGTCGCCAAAGATATTATATACTTTATCAATTGAGTATTGGTTCAAAAGCAAAGCTAATAGATCACATATTTCTGACATACTTAATACACGTTTGCTAAGGGAAACAATAATTAAATAAGCTAAGTGTTCCCGATTATATCTTTTTTTAGTGGGGGGAGGTACGACCTTGTGTTTAACATAATTATTTATCATTGTCGAAGTAGCTATTTTTCCTTCACTCTCGTTAACAAAAATCGCCAGTGCCTTTTCAATTAGACTTAAGACTTGATCCATATATAATGATATCTCGGGTAATTCATACCACCTTGGGCAATGGAACGAACACATTTCGTCAAAAATCATTTTACCTTCGCCTTTCTCCATTTAATAAATAATTATCATAATTATAATCCAGGTGGTAAATTTGGTCAACTATACTTGACATCTCCTTCATCTGTATTTATAATCTATATTACATAGTATTTATTACTATGTCGTGCGGAAAGGAGCTATGAATATGAGTTATACCATCGTAACCGACTCATCGGCTAATTTGCCCAGTGCCCTCATTGAACAATACAAAATTAGGGTATTGCCACTTACTTACCGCCTCAAGAATGTTGAGCATTTAAGCTATATTCCAAACCAACCAATCGACATGCCAGGTTTTTATAACAATCTGCGCAACGGAGAAACTATTACAACATCCTGTGTTAGTGTTGATGCTTTTATAAAAGTTTTTACCGAGTTGTTAACTAATAATAACGACGTCTTATATATTGGTTTTTCTTCAGCCTTAAGTGGAACTTTTCAATCCGCAAGCATAGCAGTTGCGGATCTAAAACCTCAATTTCCGAACAGAACAATTCTCGCTGTCGACTCATTAGCCGCCTCTTTAGGTCAAGGATTGCTAATCACTCATGCCGCCAGAAAAAAAGAGCAAGGCGAAAGCATTCATCAAGTGTACCAATGGCTTATAGATAATAGGCTGTATTTGTGTCACTGGTTTACCGTAGATGATCTTTTCCATTTAAAACGTGGTGGTAGAATTTCTTCTGCTACTGCAGTTGTAGGTAGCTTATTAAATATTAAACCCATATTGCATGTCGATAATTCCGGTCGTCTGGTGCCTGTTTCTAAAGTAAGAGGTAGGAAAAAGTCTCTTAACGAACTTGTCCGTTATATGGAAGAAACTGCTATTAATCCCGAAACGCAAACTATCTATATCTCTCATGGTGATTGTGAAGAAGATGCTAGGTATGTTGCTGAGCTAGTCCAAAAGAAATTCGGGTGTAAAGATATTTTAATTGATTTTGTCGAACCTGTCATCGGGGCTCACAGTGGGCCTGGTACCGTTGCCTTATTCTTCCTTGGCCAGCATAGATAATTTTGATCATCATTGCTCCTATTAGGCTTAGAAGTAAGCATTTTCGGTTTGGTTTTTGAAATAAACTTTTTACAATTCCAGTTGTGTAAGAGTTAAAAAGAAAAGAACCAGCTTAAAACAAGCAATTAATTTACTTGTTTTAAGCTGGTTCTTTTCTTGTAATCTTTGGTGTACCGTTTCTTGCCAAGAATTTTTTAATTGTTATAATCTGGGAAGTCATAACATAAAAACCCCCCTCATCTCTAAAGTATAAAATAGAAGACCCTTGCCCTCCAAGAAACCTATGCTATGCACGTTTGAATCTCATTTTCCGCAAAAAAAAATGGCGGAGGAAGAGGGATTCGAACCCTCGCTAGAGCTTACGCCCTACTACAGGTTTAGCAAACCCGCCCCTTCAGCCAACTTGGGTATTCCTCCGCAAAAAACTGACAGATTTATATTACCATACACTAAAAGGCTTTGCAAGAGTTTTAACACTAAAGGTTACAGGCAGAACCTCCTATGAAAAAGTCTGGCTGACATATTTAACTAAACTTAACACGTTGTCTTAATATGATATTATAAGTTTAGACACACAAAGCTAGATGAAATTAATCATAAAACCTCTAGTTTGACTTGGTATTATTTCTTACACCGATACTGATTTGAGAATAAAAAGTAGCTGACAGTTTATCCTCTGCCTTTGTCGCTTATATCCTTAAAATCAGTATAATCGAAAAGATTAATTGTACCGCAGCAAAGCGGTAAAGGGAGGTTAAGATGACGCAAAGCATTCTTGTAGTTGACGACGAACCTTCTATTTGTGAGCTTGTAAGCTATAATTTACGTGTGGCTGGTTTTTATGTGCAAACTGTAAACACCGGGCCAAAAGCTATTGAGGTGTTCCAAAAATCTAGTCCTGACTTGATTGTCCTTGATCTTATGCTTCCTGATTTAGATGGAGTTGAAGTTTGTCGGAAAATCCGCAGCAGATCTAATATACCCATTATTATGTTAACTGCTAAAGATAGTGAAAGTGATAAAATCGCAGGCTTGGATGTGGGTGCTGATGATTATATTACTAAGCCTTTTAGCCCTCGAGAATTAGTAGCAAGAGTTAAAGCTGTCTTACGAAGAACAAATCCAGAGACTGACTTGGCTTCAGATTCTACTCTAATCGAACATGGTGATATTAAACTAGATGAAAGCAGACATATGGTTTTAGTTGGTGAAAAACTTCTCGACCTTTCTCCTAAGGAATTTGAGCTTTTGCGTATCTTCTTACTAAACAAGGGTCGTATCCTCACGCGAGAATATCTGCTTTCAACCATCTGGGGTCGTGGCTTTGAAGGTGAAACTCGAACCGTAGATGTCCATGTAAGGTATCTAAGGAAAAAACTCTTTGATGAATCTACCAACCCTCGTTATATTGAAACCGTACATGGTGTTGGTTATAAAATGAAGGAAGAGATTTCCTAGGAGTGTGGTTGCCTTGAAACATTATCAAAGCCTTACTGCCAAGTTGCTATTAGGATATGTTTCTTTACTTTTGTTAGTTTTAGGAACTACCTCAATCATATCCGAAAACCTTATTGGTGCGAAATTCGTAGCTTCTCTAGATGAGAATTTATTAAGACAAACTCATCTTATTGCACAAACTTATCCTGCTTCCGTTGCAGATATTGCCCAAAACCTAGGACTGCGTGTTACCATCATAAATTCTAATGGCGAAATACTACTTGAAACGGACAAAAACCCCCAAGAGATGGAAATACACGTCGATAGACCTGAAGTCAAGGAAGCCTTAGCCAAAGGGCAAGGTTTTTCGAGTCGGTACAGCCAAACCCTCAATACCCATTTGCGTTATGTTGCCTTGAAAAAAAATCCTTATGTCTACCGAGTTGCCATTCCTCTTACACAAATTAATAATTCATTGAAACAGTTGCGGCTGATTAGCTTTACAGCTACATTAGTTTCTATTATCTTTGGTTCGCTCTTTGCTTTTGTGTGGAATAAGAAAATCCTTAAACCGCTTACTGAAATAACTAATGTTGCAGAAAATATTGCCCAGGGAGACCTATCCGCCAGAATAACTGCAAAAAGCTCTGACGAAATTGCCACTCTAGCCACATCATTTAATCTAATGGCTGACCAGTTAGCCATAAATATCCGTGATCTAACCAGCGAGAAAAACAAACTTAATGCTGTTATTACCAGCATGGCTGATGGCTTAATAACTATTGATAGTAATAAAATTATTACAGTGATTAACCCTAAAGCTTGTCACTTATTTGATTTAAAAGAAGATCCTATTGCAAAACCCCTAAGTAAAGTCATCCAAAACCCTGAAATTGTCGCTACTTTCAAGACAGCATTTAATGAAGGTGTTTTAGTCTCAAAACAGTTTTCTCTCTCAGATCAAGAAGAAAAACAAATTGAGATTCGCAGTATCCCGCTAAAAGACGAGAATAACCAAATCATAGGTGCTGTTGGAGTCATCCATGACATGACAGAGATTAAACGTGTGGAAAGAATACGTAAAGATTTTGTAAGCAATGTTTCCCATGAATTGAGAACTCCTCTTACGTCAATAAATGGATTTATCGAAACAATTAGATATAACGAATTAGATCGCGAAACTACACTGCATTTTCTTGACATAATGTACAGAGAATCTCAACGAATGATTAATCTAATCAATGACCTTCTCACTATCTCACGTCTCGAGTCAGGCCATATTACCTTAAAAAAGACTTTCTTTACTACTGAAACACTTTGGCAAGAACTAGACATACTTTTTACTTCTAAAATTGAAAATAAAGGCCTCCAATTGATCTTTCAAGGTAAAATTGAGATCTATGGAGATAGAGATCAGATTAAGCAAATCTATATAAATCTAATAGACAATGCTATTAAATATTCTGATAAAGGATTAATAACTGTCAAGGCTGAAAACTCTTCCGAGTGTGCAATTCTATCTGTTTCCGACCAGGGTCAAGGAGTTGCATCTGAAGAACTATCTCGCCTCTTTGAACGCTTCTATAGGTTAGATAAAGCCAGATCAAGAGTTCAAGGAGGTACAGGGTTAGGTCTTTCTATTGTAAAGCATATTGCCGAAGAACATGGTGGCATGCCCTTTGTTCAAAGTAACCTTGGCCATGGAAGCACCTTTGGTGTAAAACTTCCGTTATCGATCTTCAAAAAAAATAGAGCAGGTATATCCTGCTCCTAACTATCTATGGCGGAGAGGGTGGGATTCGAACCCACGGTCCCTTGCAGGACGACGGTTTTCAAGACCGCTACCATCAACCGCTCGGTCACCTCTCCAACGTTGATATTATAACATAGACCTGCAATCAAATGCAACAACTTCAAAATTGCATTGTTTATCATATCAGGAGGTATCTTTTATGTCGCTGGGGTTAATAATAGAAGGCATTCCTCTTACTGGTAAAACTTCTCTTTTAACTGGTCTCCAAAAACACTCACTCTTTCTTAACTATGCTGCTGTTTCTAAGCTAATCTACAGTGAAGATTTAACACAGCGAATCCTAGAAAAGGACTATAATCGGGGTTTCCTTGATAAAGCAGCCAACATTAACCTTTTAATGAGTATAACAACTCCTTTGCAGACACAGAAGGAAATGCTGCAAAGGAGAGGGTTTTCTAACCACCTTCTTTTTATTCTAGAACGCTTTCACCTTAACCATGCAGCCTATTACCCCTATCTTACCTGGCCTGATGTAGAACCTATAGATCAAATTTTAAAATGTTTAAATACTAAACTTATTCTCCTTACAGTCGACCGTCAAACTTTTAAGACAAGACTTTTAGAACGCAGTAATACTGGGTTTATGTCCTATATTCAAAGATATGGCTCTAATAAAGATATGATCCTGGATCATTACATGCAAAGCCAGGATCATTATCTAAACCTTGCTTATAAAAGCTCTCTAGAAACAAAAATAATCGATTCTGTTGCTTATCCGGTAGTTAAAGTACTAGAAAATGCTCTGGATTTTTGGCTAAAGCCCTAACCTTCTCATGTTTTCTTTCATTACATCGAGTATCTCAGGATATTCATTGGTCGGAAAATTAAATAAAACTACATACTTAGCGTTTTCAGCCATTACCTTGCCATCAAGTGAATTATAGTTGTCTATGATTAAATCAGGGTCCGCATTTAATATCTTGGTAATATCCAAAGGAGTTAATTGCACACCCCCAAAGACAAAAAATGGTTTAAAACCCAACCAAGATAAAAACTCATTCTGGTGAATGTTAACAGCAACTTTCAGGCTGGCTACATTGGCTTTTAACGCCCTTTCTTGGAATAACTCCATCTCTTCTAAAAACGTTTTTTCCCAGTTTTTCTGTTTATCTTCTGTCCCAAATTTCTGGGCTAGCATTCTTGTCATATTGGTTAAATTACCGGGGATGTTTGTCGTTCTTACTTGAATTAGCCTATCTTTAATCTCTGGATAAGCTGAAGAAAGTTTTTTGATAAAAGGTTCATAGCCGGCCCAAATGATATGGTCAGCTTCAAGAACGTTAAGTACATCCTGCGGTTTATAATCATATTCCGGTGGGTGTCTTAGCTCAAGAGGAGCCAGAATAGTTACATCCTCTGCTCCGGCTGCTCTAGCAATTGCCCCCACCCAACTGGTTGAAGCTACTATACCTCTTGCTCCGACAATATTGCTTAACAGTAATACTACTAGTAACCAAGATAACCTTTTAACTCTTGTAACTAACATAGTTACTTCCCTTTCTTTCTTATATTTGCTTATTTCGCATAGGTTTTTAAAAACTTATTTATTAGTGTTGTTATAAATAATACCCCTACACCGGTAAGTGTTATGGTAACTCCAAGAGGCCAGTTAAAGCCAAGAGCCAACAATAGCCCGCAGACAGTTGTAATAAGGCCAAGCAAGGATGTATAAGCTGCTACTGCTAAAAGACTGCTTCCAAGCATCAAGCCACCAAGGGCAGGTAAAAGTACAATGGCATCAACGAGTAATGCGCCGACAATACGCATAGCTACTCCTAAAGAAAGACCAGCCACAAGTAGCATAATGTTTCTACTACGCTTGCTTCGAATACCTAATGTTTCTGCCAATTCGCTGTTATATAAGACTAGCTGAATTTCTCGATAATAGACCCCAAAAGATAACGCGATAATAAAAGCGATAATAGTTAGCGAATAGATATCCTCACGGGTAAGTGCTAAAATGTTCCCGGCAAATACATCGAAAGCCTCCATGGCCGGAACTCCAGCTTGATAAAAGAGAAAAAAAGCCAGTGCCAAAGAACCTGTCATAAAAAGTGCACCTGCTAAACCTGTATCCATACTGAGTTTATCCGAAAGCGGTCCTAAAAACCACGCTGTTGCAGCAATAGCCACCAACGCTCCCCATATTGGAGGAAAAGCTAAAAGCAAAGCAACGGCAGCCCCAAAAAGTGCTGTGTGCATTAAGGCAAAGCGGATGGTAGTTAAATTGAGTACTACAATTACAATTCCAACTAAAGAAAGAATTCCTCCTGCTAACAAACAGGCAATTAAAGCTCTAAGAAAAATAGGGTATTGAAAAAAGCCAATAATGTTCATCCTAAGCCTCCTTTAACTGACCGTCT
Organism: Bacillota bacterium; assembly: GCA_018435125.1. GTDB lineage: Bacteria > Bacillota > DTU065 > DTU065 > DTU065 > JAHDNZ01. The sequence goes on from JAHDNZ010000009.1 coordinate 53,218, forward strand.
TTAAGTCTTAGAATTCTATCAAATTCCATATTTATATCTTCATGAGTTATGGTAATCATAGTTAAAGTCTTTTCTCTTTGAATGTTTTGTATAAGGTAGGGTAACTCTTCTTTCCCACCTTTATCAAGGTGCGCAACCGGTTCATCTAGCAAGATAATTGGTGCTTCTCGAACCAGTGCTCTAGCCAAAGCCATTCTTTGAAGTTGCCCCCCGGAGAGCTTACTTACATCTCTTGTGGCATATTCAGTTAGCGAAACCGCAGCCAAGGCTTCTTTAACAGCCTCCCGATCTGTCTGTCTGGGTTTTTTTAAACCTTTAAAGCCTTTGGCATATCTTCCCAAAAGCACCGCATCAAAAACTGTAATCGGTAATTTACCGGTTACTCGTTCTTGAGGAACATAGGCAATATTTTCTCTGGCAAAAACTCTGTCCGAGGCAGAAACAATTGCTTTCCCTAAAATTGTTATTTCTCCACTCCAGGGAAGATATAAGCCTAGAAGGAGCTTAAAAAAGGTAGTCTTTCCTACTCCATTGGGGCCTAAAATAGCCAGCGATTCTCCTTTTTCAACTGAGAGAGAGAGCGTTTTCAATAAGGGGTTTTGATCATAACCAAAAGTTAGGTTTTGTACCTTTATTGCCTCTTTTTTTGTCTGAACCATACTCTCGCCCCACTATGTAAAGATTGACCCACTAATAATAGTGGGTCTTTAGCTTATTCTGTTATTTTATCGATTCCCATATATGGCCTTAAGGCATTGGGAACTATTATAGACCCATCTGCAGTCTGATAATTCTCCAAAATTGCTGCTAAGGTTCTGCCGACTGCCAAACCCGAGCCATTTAAGGTATGCACAAACTCCGGTTTGGCTCCGCTTTCTCTCCTGAAGCGAATATTAGCGCGTCTAGCTTGAAAGGCTTCAAAGTTCGAACAGGACGAAATTTCAACATAGTTCTTGTAACTAGGCATCCAAACCTCTAGGTCAAACTTCTTAGCTGCACTAAAACCTACATCACCGGTACACATCATAACCTTGCGATAGGGAAGTTCCAAAAGTTCAAGGATCTTTGAAGCATTTGCAACTAATTTATCGAGTTCGGTATATGAATCTTCCGGTAAAACAAATTTAACTAGCTCGACTTTGTCAAATTGATGTTGTCTAATTAAGCCTCTAGTATCTCTGCCAGCTGAACCTGCTTCAGCCCTAAAACAGGCTGTATATGCTACATGATAAATTGGTAAATCTGCCATCTCGAGTATCTCGTCACGATACATATTAGTAACTGGAACCTCAGCAGTTGGCACCAGCCAGTAATCTGTATTTTCGATTTTAAACGCATCTTCAGCAAACTTAGGTAGCTGACCAGTTCCTGTCATGCTGGCCGTATTTACCATAAAAGGTGGATATACTTCGGAATAACCATGTTCTTTGGTGTGAACATCGATCATAAAGCTAACTAATGCTCGTGCCATTTTAGCGGCAGTAGTTTTAAGTATAGTAAATCTTGAACCGGTAATTTTACCTGCTCTATCAAAATCCATGATTCCCAAAGAGGTTCCCAAATCCCAGTGGGGCTTAGGTTCAAAAGAAAACTCGGTAGGGTTGCCAAAATAGCTTACTGCGACATTTTCTTTTTCGTCCTTACCATCGGGAATGCTTTGATGACAAATATTAGGAATACCTAACATGATCTCTTGAATCTCTTGTTCAATAGCATTTTGCTTAGCATCTAAATCTTTGATCTCATCACCTAAACGCTTCATTTCCGCTATTATTTGTGAAGCATCCTGACCCTTTTTCTTTAGTTCACCCACTTGTTGGCTTTCGCTATTCCTTTTATTTTTCAAGGTCTCAACTTCAAGGATAATTTTTCTGCGTTGTTCATCTAAACTTAGTAGTTCATCGATTACTTTAGGTTCTTCATTCCTGCGTATTAACGATACCTTGAATTTATCGGGGTTTTCACGGATCTCTTTTAAATCATGCATTTCCTAAAGCCTCCCTGTGGATTGAACGAATATCCTCGTATAAAGGAAACGCTTCTGTTAACTCATGTACCATCTGTTTCGCCTTAACAGTATTCTTCTCTAGCAAAGCAACGTCGATTATAGCACCTATTTTTTTCATTTCACTAATTCCCATACCTCTTGTAGTTAGAGCAGGAGTTCCTAGACGAATTCCACTAGTAACAAATGGCGTTTCCGTATCGAAAGGAATTGCATTCTTATTAACAGTAATCCCAACACTATCTAATTGGTATTCTGCATCTTTGCCTGTCATTCCTTTTATTTTTACATCAACAAGCATGAGGTGATTGTCAGTTCCTCCTGAAACTAGACGCCAGCCATGCTCTAGTAAACTTGCGGACAAAGCTTTTGCATTTTCAACTATTGCTGTTTGATAGCTTTTAAATTCAGGATCTAAGGCTTCTTTAAAGGCCACGGCTTTAGCTGCAATAATATGCATTAGAGGTCCTCCCTGGGTTCCGGGGAAAACTGCTCTATCAATCGCCCTCGCATGTTCCTCTTTACAAAGAATCATTCCGCCTCTGGGACCACGTAGTGTCTTGTGGGTTGTTGTCGTTACAAAATCAGCATATGGCACTGGTGAAGGATGAATTCCAGCAGCAACTAAACCTGCTATGTGAGCCATATCTACCATTAAATAGGCGCCTGCTTTGTCAGCTATGGCTTTTAAAGCTGGAAAATCTATTACACGGGGATACGCACTAGCTCCCGCCACAATTAATTTTGGCCGGTGCTTAAGTGCCAGGCTCTCTAATTCTTCATAATCTATTCTCTCAGTTTCTTTATTAACACCATAAGGGACAAAGTTAAAATAAGTACCGGAAAAATTAATTGGATGGCCATGTGTCAAATGTCCACCATGGGCTAAATTCATTCCCATTACAGTGTCTCCATACTTTAAAACTGCAAAATAAACTGCTGTATTGGCTTGCGCACCTGAATGAGGTTGAACGTTAACATGATCAGCGTTAAAAAGTTTCTTAGCTCTTTCAATGGCCAGATTTTCTGCTATATCAACATATTCACAGCCACCATAATAGCGTTTTCCAGGATAACCTTCAGCATATTTATTAGTCAAAACTGAACCTTGTGCAGCTAGAACACTCTTAGAGACAAAGTTTTCTGAAGCAATCAGTTCTAGTTTATCATTTTCACGATCTGCTTCTTTTAATATTGCTTTTGCCAACTCTGGATCAGATTGTGCCAGATTACTAAAAAACATTAACATTCCCCCTCGTTTTTGTTGTACTTAATCTAGATTAGACATTAAACCGGAAATTAATAATATCGCCATCTTGAACAAGATAGTCTTTACCTTCAAGTCTGTAAACACCAGCTTCTTTTGCTTTTAGTTCCGAGCCTGTTTTGATAAAGTCGCTGTAAGCTACTACCTCAGCCCTAATAAAACCTCTGGAAATATCAGAATGAATTGTACCAGCTGCTTCTTTAGCATTTTCACCAGTTCTAATAGTCCAGGCACGTACTTCATCCGAACCTACAGTAAAAAATGATATTAAGCCTAACATCTTATAGATAGATCTTGCAATTCTATCAATCCCAGGCTCAGTTAAGCCAAGATCTTCCATAAATAGTTTTTGTTCTGGTTCTGAAAGCTGTAAAAGTTCCATTTCAAGCTTTCCGCATACAACTACCAAAGGGTAATTAAATTCTTTAGCCATAGCTTCTAAATCATCTTTCTTCGGATAAGAACCGTTAAGATATTGATTTTCATCAACATTAACCACAATAAGCATAGGCTTTTGGGTTAGCAGTCCGAAATCTTTAATAAATAAAAGCTCTTTATCGTTTAAAGCTAAAGAACTAATTGGTTTGCCTTCTTCTAAAGCATTGATGCACTTTGTCGTTAAGGTTAATTCGATATCATAATCTTCTACCTTTTTCTTTTTACCAGTCAAAAGCCTTTCTTTGCGACTTTCCATTACCTGCAGATCAGCTAATATTAACTCCGTAGCTAGAATGTTATAGTCTCTTAGCGGATCAATAGAACCTTCAACATGTGGTAGAGAACTAGCAAAGGCCCTAATAACCTGAACTAGTGCATCTACTTGCCTTACATCCGCCAGGAATTTATTTCCGGTACCTTTGCCTTCGCTTGAACCGGCGACTAGACCCGCAACATCAGTAACTTTAATCATGGCAGGGGTAAACTTCTGTGGTTCGTAGATAATTTTTAGCTTGTCCATGCGCAAATCTGGGACCTTTGCCATCCCAACATTAGCAGCAACCTTGCCAGAATAAAAGCTTGATAGTTCTGTCTGTGAAAGAGTTAGTAGATTAAAGACTGTTGTTTTTCCAACCATTGGTAAGCCAATTATTCCTGTTGTAAGCACAGACTCAGTTCCCCTTCCTTGACTTATCTTATACCCAAATGTATCTTGAAAATAATATTTATAAATCCGGATAACTATAAAAATTATTATACCACAACAAAACTAATATCCTAGCTTTATTCTTGAAAATATCCTCCCTTGAAGCACTTTTTCGCTTGTGTTATAATTTATTTAGTCTCAAAATGCGGCTATAGCTCAGGGGATAGAGCACCGGCCTCCGGAGCCGGTTGCCCAGGTTCGATTCCTGGTAGCCGCGCCATATTGTTAATAGCCATATAATAATAAAATTATTGTATGGTTTTTTCTTTTTTTAGCATAATAATTTCTAAACTACATATACTGTCTGTGAGTGTTCTACCAACCCAATCAGAGAGGAAGATGCTCATGTGGCCTTTTGGAGGACAAGTACAGCAGTTTAGAGTTCATTATAAAGACGAAACCGCTATAGAAAAGCTCTCCCTAGAATTGCAAAAAAAATTAGAAGCCTATTTTTTACCAACAGGCAAGCAGCTTGCTATTGTATGCATTGGTACAGATCGATCAACCGGTGATTCTCTAGGACCACTAACAGGCACTTTATTAAGTAGGGCTTACCCTACTATCCCGGTCTTTGGTACTTTAGATGACCCTGTCCATGCGGCAAATCTTTCCGAAAAACTTACCGAAATAAATTATATGTTAAAGAAACCTTTTATTATTGCCATTGACGCTTGTTTGGGTCAAACAGAAAGTATCGGTTACTTAAGCTTTAAAGACGGCGCTCTTAAGCCCGGAACCGGTGTAAATAAAGACTTGCCTGAAATCGGCGATATGAATATTGTCGGTATTGTAAATGTAGGTGGCTTTATGGAGTATTTTGTACTCCAGAATACTCGCCTTAATTTAGTTATGCAGATGGCTGAACTATTATCTACCTGTCTTGGTAAAGCTATACTTAGCCTATCAATGTTTTTGCCGCAAACTAATGCAGCTGCCTCAAAGTGGTTAGAATAAGCAAGCCTGGTCACCTCCCGGTAGCCTGTGTATAAAAAGAAACTGAGGCTTAAAGCGTTAAGCCTCAGTTTCTTTTCTTTTCTGCTGACTCTTTAGGAGCTATATTTTGTTTAACAATAACTTTATTATCCTTAGCTAACATTTCTACTTGCCCCTTAAATACAGCTCCTTCTTCTATTATTAAAACACCTGTTTTTGCATTACCAATAAGTACACCTGTTGGGACAATCTCCAGCTTCCCCTGCGCTTCAAGATCCCCTTCTAATCTTCCGGCAATAATAATATTAAAAGCTCTAACCTTAGCTCCTACAAAACCTTCTTCACCGATAATTAAGTCGGAAGTCGTATTTATTTCTCCTTCAAATTTTCCATCTACACGTACTGTGCCAGATGATTTAATTGCTCCGGAAAGTTCTGTATATTTACCAATTACAGTATCAACCACCTTTGTAGTTGGCATCTTTTTAACTTTCCTCCTATCGTCTTTTACGCTTCCTAACTCTTTCTTTTTATGAAAGGGTTTATTGCCAAACATGAAATACCTCCTAAGGTAAATAATTAGCTGGGTTGACATCTCTTCCGTTCTTGCGAACTTCATAGTGGAGGTGATCTCCTGTTGCTATGCCTGTCTTACCTGAATAGGCGACTATTTGGCCTTTTTTAACTGTTTCGCCTTTTTTAACAATAGATCTAGTGTTATGCCCATACAAAGTTTTTAATCCATTGCCATGATCTATTGTAACTAAAATCCCATAACCACTACTCCATCCTGCACTAACCACTTTTCCATCTGCAGTAGCTTTTACTGGAGTTCCTCTAGACACCGCAATATCAATACCAGTATGTCTTTTTAGTTCCTTAAGTACCGGATGTGGTCTCCAGCCATAGGAAGAAGATATATAACCCCTGACAGGCCAGATACTTGGAGTATGATCAAGACTATATTTTTGTTTTGTTAAAGAATTTTTTGTTTGAGTACTTTTGCCCTCTACGTTTGGTAGAAGTGTTTTTAAATTATCAATCTCAATTTGAAGTTTTGCAATTAGTTCCTGATCTGTCTTTTCTGGTTGATATTCATTACTGGTAGTAGCAAAAGCAATACCTGCAAAAGCTGCTGTTTTTGTAGATCTAAATATATTTATGCGATTAATTCCATATTGAGTATTCAAGGGTTTTGAAACTACCTGTTGCTTTTGTTTTTCTGGCAGAGGTGGTAATGGAACTGACTTTTTTCCCGTTTGCTCTAATAGTTTATTTACATCCCTAAATGCGCCCTCTAATTGTTTTACCCTTTCCCTAAGCATCTCTGTTTCAGTTAATAATGTTTCAACAACTTCTCTCTGTTCTTTACTACCTTCCAATACAGCCTCATATTGATTGTTTTTCTTTTGTAAAAGATCGAAGGTGGTTGCATAATTGGTACGTACAGAATAATAGTTATAAAAAATAAGACAAGTCGTAATTAAAGCTGCAAGCAAAATTGTAGAACCGGTATAGAGACCTAATACTGGAATAGAGATGGTTTTTACTGAGCCATGACCATCTGGAACAGTCATAATTGTTAGGCGCCTTCCTTGATTAGAACGCCAAAACTTTAGCAAACGTAAACTAAGCCAGTACACATTTTCCCCTCCTTTCCATCCAAAGCTAATTTAAAACCTGCATTTAAATTATTATTCTACTAAAGTAATATTTTCCCTTCCTAAAACTTCTAGGCGTAAATTACCATACTTAATATAAACGTTATCTTAGCAATAACGTGTTGCTTAAATTATTTAAGCAGTAGCCATAACAATAACGATACAGCAACCCCTGTTGCTACACCAGCTGCTATAAGCTTTAAGTTTAAGCTACTTTTAATTTCCGGTTCGGTAACAATGGCCACCCCATTGCTCCAAGCTCTACGTAGTTGTTCTCGATCGTAGATCACTTGTCCCCTTTCTTTTGTATATGCAGCCGGATCATTACATATGACTTGGCCGTCTTCTGTAAAACCTCTTACGACAATTATATGGCCGGCAGTAGATTTAATTGGTGAATTCATTAATTGATTCGCTGCAAAACGTATACTTATAATTACCGGATGTCCGGCTGCTATTTGTTCTTCCACCCCTCGCCAATCCGGGAAACGCGTTACGTATGATTTTAAACCCAATTCTCCCGCTACCGCAGCTATATATGGCCAGTTACCATAGATTCCATTTAAGGAATCATAAGCCAGATCTGCAATCTCGCGGGTTGGCAGATCATATTTATAGTAATTTAATACCATGGTCATAGAAGTGGGTGCACAAATTCTACCTGCAATACTCGGATCTTCTACCAGTTGCGCAAAATATGGGACTTCAATTACCTCCCCCCAAGCAGAAGAAGGAGGTGTATCGTTTCTCATACCTAGCTTGGTCTTATCTGCATAAACTATAGCAAAACGCCTTAACCTTGGTGTTTGTATATTGTCTTGCGAAATTAAAGTTAGCCTATACTGTAGGTTGTCAAACTCCTGGTAAAGTTCAAGTGTATCTGCATCTACATAACCATCCCAAGACTTTTTTAACCCATATCCTTTTGACGGTATATCTCTACCCCATTGTGAAACTTCAAACCAATCTGTCCATTTTTCACCTTTCCCCGCCCTAAGTTCTACTCTTAAACCTGTATTAATAGGAGCAATACAATTCCAAGAAGGTACCGCATTGTTAAATGGAAATGTAGTTGGTATAGTAGGTGATATTAAGATTCCCAAACCCTTCTCTAACCCTTTATTATCTAAAACAATCTCGTTTTTATACCATTTTAGTCCCTCAAATTCAGCTTCTAAAAAATCAGCTTTTTTCTCATATAGAATGAGATTACTAAGAGGTGCAGACCGAATAAGGACCCCAAAATTACATACTACTACTATTAAAACCCATTTTATAGCTAGCTTTTCCCACTTAATGGAATTTATCAACACCTTTTCCTCCCTCCAACCATTTCATCTTTTTAGTTCGCTAAAATATATAAATGACCTTTTATACCTTTGGTTCAACCGCTTTCGAGAGCGGGCATGTTTCACGTGAAACATATTTTTAGTGTATTTTACTCCTTTAGCCCTTTGTAGCTTTTGACACTCTTACCCTAGTAAGAGCTGTCTATCTATGGTATAATCATTTAAATTTGTGGCGAGAGGTGAAACTTAAAAACGATGCGCAACTAATTCTATCTAGAACGATTGAATTCTTTCTTGGTTCGGCCAAGGGATACAAGCGTCTAAATAGGATTAGGTTTAATATGATAGGAGCAAGCTTTAATCTCTATTTTTTAAACTTGCATTAGTAAGAACCTTCCTATTTAAGAATTGGAGGGTATTTTTTATGCTTTTAATTGAAGCCAACAACATTAAGAAGATGTATGCCGATAGAATTATTTTCGAAGCTGCAAGACTTGAAATTCATAGTGGAGATCGTATTGGTCTAGTTGGCAGAAATGGCTCAGGTAAAACTACCTTAATAAAGGTTCTAAATGGGGAACTTTTTCCTGATACAGGAACTATAAGATGCTTTGGATCGCAAGCTTCCATTTTACAACTAGAATATCCAGAATCAGCACAAATTGATCCTTTAATCGGTAGTTATTATAAAGCTACGCCCTTACAAATAACAATGAGTGAAGGTGAAAAAGAACGCGTAAAAATTGCTGATGCTCTATCCAAAAACCCAGACCTGTTATTTGCCGATGAACCAACAAGTAACCTTGATTTAGAAGGAATTAACAGGCTCACCACAGATTTAGATAATTTCACCGGTGCTTTCTTACTCACTTCTCATGACCGTCATCTACTAAATACTGTTTGCAATAAAATCTGGGAGCTAGAAAATGGTAAGATCACAGAATATCGAGGTAATTACTCCGACTATAAAAAACAAAAAGCTGAGAGGTTAAAAAAGCAGGAAGCAGCTTACGAAAATTATCTCGCCAAGAAAAAGCAATTGACTGAAACTTTAACGGAAAAAAACGTCAAGCTGCCAAAAGTATAAAACCACCTAGAAATATTAGCCGCTCTGAAGCGAGACTTGGTAAAGATTTTTATGGTAGCAAACAAAAAAAACTTGCCCGTGTAACAAAGACTCTACAGACAAGAATTGATAAATTAGAGGAGATCGATAAACCTGCTAACACTCCTGAGGTGATAATTCCTCTAACATTTGAGAATAAACTTTACAGCAGAGTAATTGTATCAGCAGAAAACCTTAATGTAGCTTTTGGTGAGCAAGTATTATTACAAAAAGCAAGCTTTGAGATTTTAAACAGCCAAAAAGTCGCGATCACAGGTCTAAATGGCACAGGGAAAACCACGCTCTTAAAGTTAATCTTAAATAGAGAAAGCCCTATTAAGGTAGCCACTAAAGCAAAGTTTGGGTATTTCAGTCAGAAGCTTGATATTCTAGATCCTAAGGCAACCATTTTAGAGAATGTACTAAAAACTGCTATCCACACTGAGACTATTGTCCGAATCGTGTTAGCTAGGTTATTATTTAGAAATAACGATGTCCATAAACTAGTTGATGTGCTTAGCGGTGGGGAGCAGGTTAAGGTAGCCCTTGCAAAAGTACTTTTAAGTGATATTAATATACTTGTTTTAGACGAACCAACCAACTACCTCGATATCGAATCAATGGAAGCACTTGAAGATCTCTTAAAAAACTTTGAGGGCACTGTAATTGTTGTCTCCCATGATCAATACTTTCTCGAAAAAATCGCCACTCGAAAACTGGAGATAACCGGAAAGTCTATACATGCATCTAAAATAAATAACCCGATTATTAATCACAAGACAACTAGCTCCAAACCAGATGAGAAATTGCTTTTACAAACTAAATTAAGCGAGGTTATCAGTAAACTTAGCTTCGCCCAATCTGAAGAAGAACGCTTAACCTGGGATAGAGAGTACACTAAACTGCTAGCCCAGTTAAAAGAGTTAAAAAAATAACTAAGAATCGGTTAAGAAAATATCTTAACCGATTCTTTACATTTAAAGGAATTATTTAACTTTAAAATAGCGATATCTCTTGGTGAGGAGGCTCTGGTAATCATTGTACCTTAGTAAATGTTCCACGTGAAACATCTAAAAATAAAGCTTGCCCGAGTAGTCGGCAAGCTTTATTCGGCTAATCCGATTGAACTTAATATCCTTTGTAAATCATCATTGTCATAAAACTCTATCTCAATCCTATTAACTACTTTCCCAGCTTTTATTGAGACCTTGGTTCCTAAATGTTCACTGATTTTTTCAGACAGCGCTTTTAAAAATATATCTTCTTTTTTAGTTGTTTTTTGTGTGGCACCCTTTTTTCCTTCGATCAACTTTCTCACATACTCTTCAGTCTGTCTAACATTCCAGCTCTCTTTAATAACCAGATCAGCTGTTTGTTCCTGAATCGTTTCATCAACCAAAGGTAGTAACGCTTTGGCATGTCCTGAAGATAATGTTCCACGTGAAACATTTTCTTTTACATACTCGGAAAGCTTAAGAAGCCTTAGGGCGTTTGTAATTGTTACCCGATTTTTCCCAACTGCTGTTGCCAACACTTCTTGTGTCATATCAAAGTTCTCAAGCAAATTCTTATACGCCAAAGCTTCTTCAATTGGATTTAAATCTTCTCTTTGCAAATTCTCAATTAAAGCAATCTGGCCCATAGATTTATCGTCGACATCTTTTACTAGCGACGGTATTTCTTCAAGCCCCGCAAGTTGAGCTGCTCGAAAACGACGTTCTCCGGCTATAAGTTCATAGCCAGTGTCGGTTTTTCTCAAAAGAACCGGTTGTAAAACGCCATGTTCTTTAATAGAATCAGCCAGTTCCTTTAATGCCTCTGGATCAAAATCTTTCCTTGGTTGATAAGGATTAGGCTTAATCTGGTTAAGTTGGATTTTTCTTACTGTGTCTAGATCGGTTGAGGGCAAAAGCGCTCCTAAACCTTTACCTAGAGCCTGTCTGCTCATTTTGTAAAACCTCCTGAGCTAGTGCTCTGTACGCACTTGCCCCCTTAGAATCAGGTGCGTATTCCAAAACAGAAAGCCCGAAACTCGGAGCTTCGCTTATTCTAACATTTCTAGGAATGATAGTTTCCAAAACTTTTCCGGGAAAATATTTCTTCACTTCACTTACAACCTGATTTGCAAGATTAATGCGTGAATCAAACATTGTAAGTAAAACACCTTCGATGGTAAGCTGAGAATTTATATTGGCTTGCACAAGCTGGATAGTTCTTAGTAGCTGACTTAATCCCTCTAGCGCATAGTATTCACACTGAATTGGTATTATAATTCCCTTGGCAGCTGCCAAGGCATTAATAGTCAGTAAACCTAATGAAGGAGGACAATCTATCAGGATATAGTCATAGTGAATTACTATTTTCTCTAATGCTTTTTTTAAGCGAAATTCCCTAGATAAGAAAGAAACCATCTCTATTTCGGCGCCAGCTAAATTAATTGTAGCCGGAACAAGTGCAATACCATTGATATCTATTATTGCTGCTTGAATCGGTTTTTCATCTACTAAAACATTATAGATACAACTGTCTAGTTTATTTTTATCAATCCCAAAACCAGTTGTGGTATTGCCTTGAGGGTCAATATCAAGCACTAAAACTTTTTTGCCAATTTCGTTTAAAGCCGCTGCCAAATTAATTGTGGTTGTACTCTTGTGGAGTAGAGGTAAATCCTCTCTCCCCGAACCGTGCGTGAAGCTTTCACTTCACACGGCTCTCCAGGGTGTTTGCCACCCCTGCACCCCTTCGCCATGTAGTGGGCTTTCCCCACCTCAAACTACTACGAGTGCTCCGCCCCCTGATTACCATTTTGGCCAGCCATGGCCTAGCCTAGATTCAAAGCAGATAATCAAAGTTCCCGGGTTTTTGTTTAAGCACTATGCCAGACTTTAGACCGCTGCCATACCCAGGTTATCTTTTCCTGTATGTAGGAATCACTAAAGGGAGTAGGCCATCCCTTGCAGCTAAGACAACAATTTAGGCGTTAACTGGGTTTTATACAGCTTCCTGTTCGTAGTCATGGTCTGACTCAGGCTTGGCAAGCCTTGCTTGCCTTGTTCCTAGAGCTTCACCCAAAGTGCATGGCTACACTATAGATGTCTAGTCAGCCTTACTGGGTAAACCAGTAGTGGTAGTATCTTTTGATATTCCACATTGCTTAAGCAAACTTAGCCCGGCGCACACCTACGCCGCCTTTTTGATTAACGACAGCAACAATTTTTCCCATCTCACCTCCTCCTTTCTTGCAAACTTACTTCTCTACAAAAATACTGCATCCTGCAACTTTGTTAATTAAAGAGGAAACTTAGCTGGTGTACCTGCTTTGCGAGGATATTTATCAGGTGTTTTAATAATCTTTTTAACAATAACCAAAGTTCTGTGGCCCATATTAAGTGGTAATTGATAGTTAATAATATCTTCAACCTCTCCGCCAAGAACCTTTAGAGCATTCTTACTTAATGAAACCTCTTCCTCAATATCTAACCCCTTAAATGCCACAAACCTGCCTCCAACTGCGACAAAAGGTAGACAATACTCTAGTAATAAAGGTAGCTTAGCCACGGCTCTGGCTGTAGCCAACTGATATTTTTCTCGAAAAAGAGAGTTTTGAGCTGCATCTTCTGCTCTACAATGAGTAGCTTCTACATTATTTAAGTGCAACTTCTCAATTGCTTGCTTTAGAAATTGGACTCTTTTATTCAAGGAGTCTAAAAGTACATATTCAGTGTCTTGGTTACCAATTGCCCAGATTAATCCAGGCATGCCCGCACCTGAACCTATGTCAATTATTCTCTCCCCTTTAACATAATCAAAAGCCATAAGACTATCAATAATGTGTTTTACAGCGAATTCATCGGCTTTATCAATAGCAGTAAGATTAATTTTTTTATTCTCAAAAACTACATAGAGTGCATATTCTAACAGCAATTGTTTTTGAACTTCGCTTAACTGTGGTCTACATTCCGTTAATATTTTGACAAAGTTGTCTTGCTCTTCTTTACTCCACATGAACTGTTTTTCCTTTCAGATAGATTAATAGGGCTGTAATATCGGCTGGTGATACACCACTAATGCGTGATGCCTGTCCTACGGAACGTGGTCTAATAGCTGCGAGTTTTTCTCTAGCTTCTAAAGACAAGCCGGAAATTTTTTTATATTCTAGGTCTAAACTTAACGATAGAGCTTCCATTTTACGGAACTCATCTACCTCAGCCAGGGCCCTTTTGATATAGCCTTTATAAATTACTTCGGTCTCTACTTCGTAAATCACATCGCTACTTAACTGTGGGCGGTCTTTATCTAAAACCGCAAGCTTTTGATATTCCATCTCTGGTCTTCTTAAGATATCTGCTAAACTCGCTACATCTTTAAGTATAGAGCTACCTATTTGCAGCAAAACCTCATTGATATGAGGTGTGGGGTAGACTTTGGTTTCTTCCAAACGTTTTATTTCACTCTCAATAGCATTTTTTCTTTCTAAGAACTGATTCCATCTATCATCACTAATAAGACCTACCTCTCTACCTTTGGCAGTAAGTCTCAAATCAGCATTGCTTTGTCTTAATAAGAGCCTATACTCAGCTCGGCTTGTCATCATACGATAAGGTTCGTCAGTACCTTTAGTTACTAAATCATCGATTAAAACACCGATATAGGCCTCGGAACGGTCGATAATAAGTGGTTTTATGCCCTTTATTTTCAAGGAAGCATTTATTCCGGCTAAAAGTCCTTGAGCAGCCGCTTCTTCATATCCTGAGCTGCCATTTATCTGTCCTGCACAAAAAAGACCTGGGAATCTGATTAATTCAAGAGTTAAGTCTAATTCTCTGGGATCGATAGCATCATACTCGATAGCATAACCAGGTCTTACTATTTCCACCTTTTCAAGCCCTGGTATTGTACGTAGAAATTCCAACTGAATCTCTTCCGGTAACGATGTTGAGGCCCCTGCCAAATATTTCTCGGTAGTATAAAGACCTTCAGGTTCAATAAAGATCTGATGACCTTCTCTACCGGGAAATTTAACTAGTTTGGCTTCAATTGAGGGGCAATATCTTGGACCTACTCCTGTAATAGCACCGCTATACATAGCTGCTTTAGTGAGGTTATGTTCAATTATAGTATGGGTTTTAATATTTGTATTAGTAATATAGCAAGGTATGTCGTCTTCTCTTTTTGTTTGGCTATCATAAGAAAAGGAAAAAGGTATCTCTTCACCCGGTTGGGTTTGGATTTTACTGTAATCTATTGTTCTCCCATCAATGCGAGGCGAAGTACCTGTTTTATACCTAGCAAGATTAAGTCCGATTTCTCTTAAATGCTGACTCAATTCTGTAGCTGCTTGTTGTCCACTTGGTCCTGATTCGTAATTAACCTCTTGACCAATAAAGACTCTGCCACCAAGGTAAGTTCCCGTGGTTAAAATAACAGCTTGGCTATGGTAGATCTGTCCGGTCTTTAATCGGACTCCCGCGACCTTCCCATCCATAAAAATAAGAGCCACGACTTTCCCTTGCTTAACCCAGAGGTTTTCTTGATGCTCAAGGACAGAACGCATCCTTAAAGAATAACGAATCTTATCAGCTTGTGCTCTTAGTGCTTGAACTGCAGGGCCTTTTCTGGTATTTAACATTCTAATCTGGATGTAGGTGGCATCGATATTTTTACCCATCTCTCCACCCAAAGCATCGATCTCTCTAACAATATGGCCCTTGGCTGGACCTCCTAAAGACGGGTTACAGTCCATGGCCGCAATATTTTCTTTATTTACAGTAAGAGCTAAGGTCTTAAGTCCCATTCTTGCTGCCGCTAAGGCAGCTTCACAACCGGCATGACCTGCTCCTACAACAATTACATCAAAGTCCATTGAAGCACCTACTTTCCTAGGCAAAACTCCTCAAATATCCTCTCTATTATATCTTCTTTTACTGTATGGCCGGTTATTTCACCTAAAGCAAGATACGCTTGCCTTAAATCAACAGCTAATAAATCAACTGGTACTAGAGCAATATTATCAAGTGCCTGCAATAATGCATCTTTGGTTTTTTCCAAAGCCTGTTTATGCCTTACTCTTGTGATTATAACCTCTTCAGCTGTTTCTTTAGCTGAAAAACCTATCTGCTTCTCTAATTCAACGAGAAACAAATTAAGACCTGTTCCTGAAGTTAAAGAAAGCGGTAAAACCATACTCTCCAAACCAAGCTTATAAATATCCTCTGCAAAAACTTTGGCTGGCTTATCTTGCTTATTTAGCAAAACCAAAACTTTCTTGCCTTTAAGGAGAGCAGCAATATTACGGTCTTCTTCAGTTAAGGGTTCACTGCTATCTAAAACCCAAAGACATAGCTCTGCTTTTTGTAAGTAAGCTTTAGTTTTATCTACTCCTAAGGATTCAACCGGATCTTCTGTCTTTCTTAATCCGGCTGTATCGGCTATCACTACTGCAACTCCACCTATATTTATCTCTACTTCAACTACATCTCTGGTAGTACCCGGAACATCGGTAACAATAGCCTTTTCTTCTTTGGCCAGCTGATTTAAAAGGCTTGATTTGCCTACATTCGGTCTTCCTACAATCGCAATTAAATAGCCGTCTTTTAATGATTTACCTTTTTGATAGGAGTTAATTAAAACCTCGAGATCATTAATCATTGCCTGCAGTTGTTTCTGTAGTTTATTTTGATCTGGTTCTTCTACATCCACAGGATAATCAATACTAGCTTCAATAGTTGCCAAAATATTTAAAAGCTGTTCCCGATTTTTAGTAATTATATTTGACAGTTCTCCCTCTAAAGCTCGAAAAGCAACTCTTAAAGAGGTATCGGTTCTAGCCCTTATAACATCAATAATGGATTCGGCTTGAGCAAGATCGATTTTCCCGTTTAGAAACGCTCTTTTGCTAAACTCTCCCGGTTCTGCTAACCGGGCTCCCTGATTTATTATGGCCTCTAAAACTAATTCTGTCACCATACTACCACCATGACAATGAATCTCAACTACATCCTCACCTGTATAACTTTTGGGTCCGGGCATAATAACCCACAAGACCTGATCTATTTTTTTCCCTCTTGAAACTACATAACCTAAAGTCATGCTCCGTGGCATAATGGTTTGCAGTTCTAAACTTGAGATTTTTTGAGCTATTTCTACAGCCCTACTTCCGCTTACCCTAACTATACTAATGCCGCCTTCTCCAAGAGGAGTAGCTATGGCTGCAATGGTATCTTTAACATCCATACTTTAACCTCCAAGATAATATCTTAAATTATCCTTCTAGGCTTATTTTTGTCAAAAAAAGTGCGCACCAAAAGGCACGCACCTTGAACTTACTTCTTTAAGGCAATGACAACCCGCCGGTAAGGTTCTTCGCCTTCACTAAAGGTAGTTACCCAGGGATCATCCTGTAAAGTGGTATGAATGATCCTTCTTTCTTGTGGATTCATAGGCTCTAAAGAAACCCTTCTGCTGGTGTGTTTTACTCTCTCTGCTTTCTTTTGCGCTAGGTCTTTTAAGGCTTCTTCTCTTCTTTGGCGATAGCCTGAAGCATCAAGAATAACCCTTGTCCAGGAAGAAGAATTCTTGTTTACGGCCAAACCCGTAAGATACTGCATAGCATCTAGAGTTTCTCCGCGCCTGCCAATAATAATACCAATATCGGGACTGTCAATGTTTATAAAGATATTCTCTGCTTCGGCTTTTAAATTAATATCAGCCTCAATACCCATATGCTTGGTAACTTCCTTAACAAAGTTTAGTGCTTTTTCTTGCTTGAGGTCGGAGTCTTCTTTAATCTCTACTATGATCTTGGCTTCCTTGGAACCAAAACCTAAAAAGCCCTTTTTCCCTTCGTCAACAACAGTTACCGTGACATCGTCTTTGGTAACATTGTACTGATTTAAAACAGCTTCCAGAGCTTCTTCAATGGTTTTTCCAACTTGTTCAACCTTAATCATGCTGTGCCCCTCCCTCTGCCTTGACTTTTTTCCTGTTTAAGAACTTATTCATTACTAAGATTTCAATATAAGATAAGATATAAGTAGCTGCCAGATATAAAGATAGACCGGATGGCAAATATAAGCCCATCATGGCAATAACAACAGGAAATGTGTAGGCAGATGTTTTATTGGCTTCAGTAGTTTCCATGGACATCTGGAGGTATGAAATACCGCCTGAGACAATAGCCAGGATGATATCCGGCCTTGTCAGATCTTTAATCCACAAAAACCCATAACCTGCATAGTCAGTCGCACGTAGTACATTGTAGAGAATAATAGCTATCGGTAGTTGTAAGATCCCAACCAAACATCCGGAAAAAGGATTAGCATTGTGTTTTTTATAAAGCTCCATAATTTTCTTGTTGGCTTCCTGGGGATCATTTTTATATTTTTCCTGAATCTCTTTTTGCAAAGGTGCGATTTCTTTCATTTGCAACATTGATTTCCGTTGCGTCCAAGTCAAAGGTAGCAACAAAAAACGATACGTTAAAGTTAACAATAATATCGCTGCTCCGTAATTGTTCGTTACACCAAAAAAGAATTGCAACAAACCAGCAAACCACTTACTTAGAAATTGCAAGCTTTCCTACCTCCATTATTTAACCGGATCATATCCACCCGGATTAAAAGGATTACATCTTAAAATTCGCTTTGAAGCCATTAGCAAACCTTTGCTTGCACCATAACGCTGTATAGCTTCTATGGCATAAGCAGAACAGGTAGGATAAAAGCGACATTTGCCAGGAAATAAAGGCGATATATACAACTGGTAGCCTCTAATTATACCAAGCAAGATCTTTTTCACTTTCATCAGACTCCAGTTTTATTTTCCTCTTTTTTGTTCTCTATCCTCTTTTAGAAGCAAAAATGCTCTAAATAAAGCTTGTCTAGTACTCTTTTCTAAATTCTCAAACAAAGCACTTTCCGCACCACTGCGGGCACTTATAACAATATCAAATCCCGGTTTAATCTGGGGCTCTAATTTTCGTATAATCTCTCTTAATCTTCTTTTAACTAAATTCCTTTGAACACTTTTACCTATCTTTTTACTGACAGAAAATCCAATCCTGCTATATTCGAGCATATTAGGTATATAGTGGACAACAATTAATCTCTCAGCTATATATTTACCATTGGCATAAACCTTACTAAAATCGCGGTTGCTTTTAAGACGTTCCATGTTGCCACCCCATTTTAGGTTAAGAAAAAAAATAGCAGTAGCGGAGCCATAAGGCTCCGCTCCTATCGCTTTTTCAAGCGCTGAGTACCTTGCGACCCTTTCTACGGCGATTCCTTAAAACATTGCGTCCGCCTGGAGTGCGCATTCTTGCCAGGAAACCGTGGGTTCTTTTGTGACGACGAACCTTTGGTTGGTATGTTCGCTTCATAACCTGGCTAACCTCCTTTTGCCATCTATATCGGCATGATGATTCCAAACTAATCAAATAACAAGTATTCTCGCTCAATTATAGAGCATCGAATGAATAGAGTCAAGAAACTACCATTTCCCAAGCCATTTTAAATTCAGACGTCAATTCTGCGTCTTTTATACCTTATAAAGTAAAAGCTTGAGCAACAATCCTAAACTAACGTAAAATGTTAGTAAGGCTTATTTATACTGCCTAGTTATTTAAGTAGCTCTACCTAGCACATATCTTTTTTATCTAGTTGCCTGAATGTTAAATTAGCTAAAATTAAAGTAAATATCACTTAAGAGGTCAGATCGCTATCTATACTTATTCTAAAGAGAAATGTCGATCTTGAAACATAAGTTATTTTCTATTAGAATAAAGTTAGTCCTTCAAAAATAACTTATGATATTCGCTAATTTACTTTTGGCCACGCTGATCAACAAAATGCGAGGCCATTTTTTTTACTTAGAGTAGTATATGGTAACTCTAGTTTTGATTTTTACGAAATTCGCATTTTGTCTTTTTTTAAACTATCGCTATTTGATAGTGCCTTTAGAGACATTTAACAAATTACTTAGTTATCCACAGGCGGTGTATAGAATTGTGGATACCAGCGTAATACCGTCTCTATCACATTTGTCCACAACTTTTTCCACAGAGACAATCATTTGTTCGCATGACAATTCGTAAAACCCCAGCTAGATATGGGTTTCCACATTTTCTTACACATTTTAAATCTGTGGATAACTTGTTAATTATCTTAGGGATATCTCACTTTCCTTGTCTCTTTAGCAGGAACTTTTCCTCTTTGTGGATAATTCTTTATATCACCGGCAGTGATTTAATTATCCACATCTATTAACAAAATGATGCACAGCTTTGCTTTGTCCCCTGCAACTACGTTTTAGCAGGATTTTTTTGTTCTCGTTATATCATACATTCGGTTAAACCAAGCTCAGATTGGCACAGGAGGCTATCAAGATGAATTCTTCCAATGAATTGAAAAAATTATGGGACCGTGTCTTAGAGCTTGTAGGCAACGAGGTAGGAAAAAGTTCTTTTTCCATGTGGTTTAAACCAACAGAAGCTTTAAAACTCCAGGACAACTACCTTTACATCAAAACCACTAGTGATTTTGCCTGCGAGTGGATCGATGATCAATATGGTGAATTAATTAAAAAGATCTTATTTAATCTTACCGGACAAAATATCATACCTCTTTTTATATTTAACGAAGAGGAAAATACTGACACCAATACCAATTCAAACACTAAAAATAAATCTCCTAAAGAGAAAAACCCACCTGAACCTAATTTAAACCCCCGTTACACTTTTGATACCTTTGTCGTAGGTAAAAGTAACTCTTTTGCTCATGCAGCCTGTTTAGCGGTAGCTGAATCACCTGCAAAAGCTTATAATCCCCTTTTTATGTATGGTGGAGTAGGACTTGGTAAAACTCACCTTATGCAAGCCATTGGACATTTTGTTATTGAAAAATACCCTGAAAAGAAAGTCATGTATGTCTCTGCCGAAAAGTTTACTAATGATATGATTAATTCTATCAGGCATAACAAAATGGAAGATTTTCGTAGTAAATATCGCACTGTCGATCTACTCTTAGTTGACGATATCCAATTCTTAACAGGAAAAGAAGGCACACAAGAGGAGTTCTTTCATACCTTTAATTCACTTTACGAAGCCAATAAACAGATTGTTATCTGCAGCGATCGACTGCCTAAAGAGATCGCTACTTTAGAAGATAGATTGCGTTCGCGTTTTGAATGGGGTTTAACTACTGATATCCAACCACCTGATTTAGAAACCAGAATAGCAATCTTAAAGAAAAAAGCCAGTATGGAAGACATAGAAGTCCCCGAAGATGTTCTGTTATTTATAGCTAAGCAGATACGATCGAACATACGTGAATTGGAAGGTGCTCTCATTAGAGTTACAGCTTTTTCTTCGCTTCATAATAGACCTATTGATATCGAACTTTCTGCAGATGCTCTCAAAGATATTTTACCTATTCAAAATCGGCAAATTTCCATTGAATTAATTCAAAAAGTAGTCGCAGAATTTTATAGCCTTTCTGTCAGTGATATGAAATCAAAAAAACGCACCCGCTCAGTATCTTTCCCAAGACAGATTGCGATGTACCTTTCTAGAGAACTTACAGAAGCATCTTTGCCAAAAGTTGGAGAAGAATTTGGTGGAAGAGATCATACTACTGTAATTCATGCCTGTGATAAAATTAGCGAAGCAATTAAGGAAGACTCAGAGTTTGATCTTGAAGTAAGAAAGATCTCAGAAAAGATTCAGTCTGTTTAATTTGGGTGTGAGTTAAGTGTGGGATAGATCTGGATAAGTTACTATTAGTTGTTAGTAACTTAGTCTCCGATTTATAATTTAAAAATATTTGGGGAAAGTGTTGATATTTAGATCAAATAATCAACATCTTATTCAGCTTTCTAAACGCTTATTTTATGCATGTCTAGACTGTTTTCCACTTATCAACAGCACCTACTATAACTACTGCTATCTTTAATATCTTTAATATATATATATATCTAAAAGAAGGGTGGTTTTCTAATTGCATTTTAAGTGTAGCAAAGACATATTACTTGCAGCGATAAACACCGTGCAAAAAGCTGTCCAATCTAGTAGTTCTATTGATATATACACAGGTATTTATCTTGAATCTTGTGATGACATGATTACTATGATTGGAACAAACGTTGATCTAAGTATAAGAACGAAATTCCAAGCTGATATTTTAAAAGAAGGTAAGGTTGTTGTTGAAGGCAAGCTCTTTTCCGATATAGTCAGAAAGTGGCCGGCAGATAAATATGTTAATGTTGAGTTTGATGAAAATACTAATAATGTGGTTATTAATGACGGTCATGAAGATTCTAGTTTTTTGGCTGAGATAAAAACTATGAATGTAAATGAGTATCCTCCTTTTCCAGATACTCTAAAAGAGATTGAAGAAGGCGAGGCAAGGTTTTGGGACATACCTCAAAGGGATTTAAAAAATGCTATTAATTCTACAGCTTTTGCCGCGGCAAAAGCAGAGCACTCAAGGCTTTATTTAACAGCTATTCTACTAGAAAGCAAAAATTCAGATTTAAGAGCAGTTACAACTGATACTCATAGATTAGCTTATTACAAAATGCCAGGCCATGAAGGTGAGATCTCAGCTATGATTACGGCTGATGATCTTGCTGATATTGCTAAACTCTTAGATGATACCGAAGAAAAAATCCGTTTAACTTTAACCCCAAGGCGTGCTTTTTTTGATATAAACAGCACTACAGTAGTATCTAGACTTGTGGAAGGAAATTTTCCTCCCTATGAAAAAGTTATTCCTCTTAAACATAAGACCATTGTCAAAGTAAATAGACAGTCTTTATTAGATGCTGTTGATCGTATTGCAGTAATGATTCGTGGCGCTTCGACAATTATGATTAAATTAAATATTAAAGATAATTACTTGTTTCTTGCCTCAGGAGAGATGGAACTAGGTAAAGCTCAAGAAAGAATTAGTATTGATCAGGATGGCGAGAATTTAGAAATAAAGGTGGATTACCGTTTTCTATTCGAAGGATTAAAAGCCATAACCGGAGAAGTAATAGAGATGCATTTTAATGGACCTGAGATGGCTATTCTTTTCAAGTCTGAAGAAATGCCGGGATTTTTGTATATCATGATGCCTCTTATTGTCTAGTGAGATAATAGTGAAGGGTGGCATTTTAATTAATGTTGGAAAAAGAAATTATAATTAAAACAGAGACAATTAAACTTGAACAGTTTCTTAAATGGGCAAACATCGTGCAAACTGGAGGAGAAGCTAAAATACTGATTCAAGATGGAGAAGTCTTAGTTAATGGGGAAATAGATACAAGAAGAGGCAAGCAATTAAAGCAAGGCGATCTTGTTGAAGTGAAAGGTCATGGTATCTTTAAGATCGCAAGATAGAGGAGTGGCTTATCTTGCTACTTACAAATCTCCATCTCGCACAGTTTCGTAATTATAAAGAGGCCGAACTAACCTTCGGTAAGGAATTAAATTTTTTAGTAGGTAACAATGCTCAAGGTAAAACTAACCTTTTGGAGGCCATCTTTTATCTATGTCATCTCTCTTCACCAAGAACAGCTGAAGACAGTGATTTAGTAATGTTTGGTTCCAATGAGGCTTTGGTAGCAGGTTTGTTGCAAAAAATAAGCGGGGATTATGAACTCGAAGTAACAATTCCTGTTAAAGGTAAAAAGAAAGCTACCATAGATGGAGTTGCCCAATATAAGTTGGCAGATTTTCAGGGGATTCTTATCTGTGTTTACTTTTCACCGGATGATTTAAAATTAGTTAAGGGTGGGCCATCTGAAAGACGTCGTTTCATGGATTTAGAGATCTCCCAGGTCAACCCTTACTATAGATATGCTTTAGTCCAATATAACAAGGTTTTGCAACAGAGAAATAATTTGCTTAAAGAAAGAAAAATAGATATTAAACTCCTGGAGGTTTTTTCCGAACAGCTAATTGAAACCGGTTCCTTAATAATTGAACGCAGAGTAGCCATGATAAAACGCTTAAATCTTTTGTCTCGGCTTTTACAGCGAAGGCTTACTGATCTTAAAGAAAATCTAATGCTAGAGTACACACCTTCTTTTGAAATTAAAAATGATTTAAAAGAGGATTTTAAAAAGGCACTAGAACTGTCTTTGGAAGAAGAAAAACAAAAGGGATATACTTTGATTGGGCCTCACAGAGACGATTTTAGCATGATGATAGATGATCTTGATGTTAGGTCATTTGGTTCTCAGGGGCAGCAAAGGACTGTTGTACTGGCTTTAAAACTGGCAGAACTGGAGTTTTTAAGAGGCGAAGCTGGTGAGTACCCTATATTGCTTTTGGATGATGTATTTTCAGAGATAGATGATCTTAGAAGAATTAAGTTGTTTGAAATTATAAAACAAAACAAAGTCCAGACATTTATATCTACTGCCAATCCTAAAGACCTAGAAGATATTATTTCCAAGCAGCGTAAGGTCTTTGAAATTAAAGCTGGGCAGGTGGGGGTGAAACAGGATGTTACATTTGGGTGAAGATGTTGTAATCCCTTATGATAAGATAATTGCTATCTTAGATATCGATATTCTTTCTCAGGCAGAGATTAATAAGGAATTCTTCCAAACAGCTGAGGATGAGGGATTTATTAATAAAATATCAAACAAAGTAAGGAGTTTTATTATCACAACAGATAATGATATTTACTTATCCCCAATCTCTTCGGTGACATTAAAAGCACGTTTTGAAAAAAGATATGAGGTTTAATAGGGAGGTTGAGAAGAAACTGGTTACTGAGATAAGTCTCTACTTGTAGAATTAGTCGCTATAAGCAAAGACCAGTGATTAATATGACAGAACAAATTAAAAACTCCCATTATGGTTCAGAACAAATAAAAGTACTAAAAGGTTTAGAGCCTGTTAGACTTCGTCCCGGTATGTATATTGGAGATACATCATCAAGAGGTTTGCATAAATTAGTTGATGAGGTTGTTGACAATAGTATCGACGAAGCTCTAGCGGGCGTTTGCGATACAATTGTTATTACTTTGGATTTAGACGGCTCAATTTCTGTAACTGATAATGGTCGGGGAATACCTGTTGGAATCAATGAAGAGCTGGGGAAGTCTACTTTAGAAATAATTATGACCCACCTCCATGCGGGAGGAAAATTTGGGGGCGAAGATAGCGCCTATAAGTATTCCGGTGGCTTGCATGGTGTTGGTGTATCCGTAGTTAATGCTCTTTCTGAATGGCTGGTAGCAGAAGTTTATTTAGATGGAAATATTTATAGACAAAGATTTGCCAAAGGTATACCTCTATCAGAGGTAGAGATTGTCGGTCAAACAGATAAAAACGGCACCACAATTTCTTTTAAACCTGATAAGACTATATTTGACGAAATTATTTTTGATCCCCAAATATTAAGTAGACGTTGTAGAGAACTAGCTTTTCTTAACAAGGGTTTAAGAATTGTCTTTCTAGATAAACTTCATGAGAAGGAAGAAGACTTTTGTTATGAAGGCGGGATAGCTTCTTTTGTAGAGTTTCTTAATGTTAAAAAAACACCTCTGCATGAGGAGATTATTTATTTTACGGCTGAAAAAGATGATGTCATTGTCGAGGTTGCCATTCAATATACAGATGATTATTCCGAGATAAGTTATTCTTTTGTAAACAATATTAATACCGCTGAAGGCGGTACTCATCTAACTGGTTTTAGAACAGCCTTAACTCGTACAATAAACGATTATGCCCGTAAGACCGGCTTTTTAAAAGAAAATGATACTAATTTAACTGGAGATGATGTTAGAGAAGGTCTAACCAGTATTATCTCCTTAAAAATGCGTGAACCGCAGTTTGAAGGTCAGACCAAAGGACGTCTAGGCAACGCCGAGGTCAGGAGTATTGTGGACTCAAGTTGCGGTGAAAACCTGGATATCTTTTTTGAAGAAAATCCTTCTACAGCTAAGATTATCATCGATAAGGCTTTAGCAGCTTCAAGAGCTAGAGAGGCAGCTAGAAAAGCAAGGGAGCTTACTAGAAGAAAAAGTGCCCTAGAGATTGGGACACTACCTGGAAAGCTGGCTGATTGTTCCAAAAAAGATGCGGAAGGAACAGAGATCTATATTGTGGAGGGAGACTCTGCCGGTGGTACAGCCAAGCAAAGTCGTAACCGTGAATTCCAAGCCATATTGCCTTTGAGGGGTAAAATTATTAACGTTGAAAAACACAGCGAAGATAAGATTTTAAATAATGCCGAAATTAAATCAATGATTAAAGCATTTGGAACAGGCTATGGAGATATGTTCGAATTAGATAAAGCACGTTATGAACGTATTGTGATTATGACTGATGCTGACGTTGACGGTGCCCATATTAGAACTTTGTTACTAACTTTCTTTTATCGCTATATGAGACCCCTAATTGAAGAAGGTAGAGTCTTTGTCGCTCAACCACCGCTTTATAAGATCGAAGAGAGAAGAGAAAAAGCGGATAAATGGCTTAAATATGCCTGGAGCGATTCAGAACTGGAAAATTATAAAAATGAATTTGAAGAAGCCAAGAAAACTTACACAATTCAAAGATATAAGGGTCTAGGAGAGATGGATGCACAACAATTAAAAGAGACAACTATGCATCCTGACAGCAGAGTTTTGATAAGATTAAATTTAAAAGATGCTGAAGAGGCAGATCGAATATTTGAGACACTTATGGGAGAAGAAGTAGAGCCTCGGCGGGCATTTATAGAAGAACATGCAAAAGAGGTAACTGATCTTGATGTTTAAAGAGCCTTTCTTACAGAAAGAGGTGATAAGCCGTGGCTTTAGAATCTTCTGATAAAATTATCGAAAAAGATATACATGAAGAGATGAAAAAATCTTATATAACCTACTCCATGAGTGTTATTGTAGATCGTGCTCTTCCTGATGTTCGTGATGGTTTGAAACCTGTTCACAGGCGTATTCTCTATACTATGCATCAGTTAGGTCTGACACCTAAATCTCAGTATAAAAAATCCGCGAGAATTGTCGGCGATACCATGGGTAAATATCATCCTCATGGTGACTCGGCTATTTATGATGCTATGGTGCGCTTGGCACAGGATTTCTCAACCAGATATCCCTTGGTAGATGGACATGGGAACTTTGGTTCGCTAGATGGTGATCCTCCGGCAGCTATGCGTTATACCGAAGCGAGACTTTCTCCTTTGGCCCTAGAGATGCTTAGAGATATTGAAAAGGAAACTGTTAATTTCAGTCCTAACTTTGATGGCGAAGAGATGCAGCCTGATGTTTTGCCGTCGCGAATCCCCAATCTCTTAATTAACGGTGCTTCAGGAATTGCTGTTGGTATGGCTACCAATATTCCGCCTCATAATTTAGGGGAAGTTGTAGATGGCCTTATAGCTATTTTAGATAATCCTGACATTGAGGTTATTGATTTATTAGATATTGTGAAAGGACCGGATTTTCCAACCGGTGGTATAATTTTAGGCCGCCAGGGGATAAAGAAGGCATATCTGCAGGGTAGAGGCCAGATTAAAGTCAGAGCTAAAGCTGAAATTGAAGAGATGCGGGGTGGGAAGTATCGCATTATAGTTACAGAAATTCCCTACCAAGTTAATAAGGCCAATCTGGTAGAAAAAATAGCTGAACTGGCCCGAACCAAAAAGATCGATGGTATTACCGATCTAAGAGATGAATCTGATACTGAGATCAGAATTATTATCGAGCTTAGAAAAGATGTCAGCCCTCAGATTATTTTAAACCAGCTATATAAACAGACTCAAATGCAGGTAACTTTTGGAGCTATTATGCTGGCTCTGGTTAACGGAGAACCCAAGGTCTTAAATCTCAAAGAGATGATGACTCACTACCTCGACCACCAAGAAGAGGTAACTAGAAGACGTTATCAATATGATCTCGCCAAAGCCGAGCACCAGGCTCATATTAGGGAAGGTCTGTTGATAGCTCTTGATCATCTAGACGAAGTTATTAAAATTATTAGGGAGTCTCCTTCAGATAAAGAAGCACTCGATAGCTTAATGAGTCAGTTTGCCTTAACAGAAATTCAGGGTAACGCCATTTTAGATATGCGCCTGAGAAGGCTTACCGGTCTTGAAAGAGATAAAGTTTTAGGTGAATATAATGAACTTCAAGCTACTATTGCGGAATATAAGAGTATCTTAGGAGATCGCAAACGACTTTTAGATATTATTAAAGCCGACCTGCTTGATATAAAAAATAAATATGGCGATCAACGCAAAACAGCAATTTCGGCTCAATCCGAAAGTCTTGATATAGAAGATTTAATTCATGCTGAAGATGTAGTGGTAATGATTACCAGACAAGGCTATATTAAGCGTCTGCCGATAAACACCTATAAAAGCCAGCTAAGAGGTGGCCGAGGTGTAATTGGTATGGATACCAAGGAAGAAGATTTTGTCGAGCATATCTTTGTAGCCAATACCTTAGATACCATACTCTTCTTTACTACTAAAGGGCTTGTTCATCAGTTAAAGACCTATCAAATTCCTGATGCTTCCAGGCAGTCAAGGGGTACTTCGGTTGTAAATCTTCTCCAAATTGAAAAAGAAGAGATTATTACCGCTGTGATCTCAATTAAAGGCTTTGATGAAGATGCTTCTTTATTGATGATCACTAAAAATGGTAAAATCAAACGGACAGCTCTCACTGAATATGACACTCGTCTCAAAAGGGGTCTTATTGCGGTAAAGCTTCAGGATAACGACGAGTTGATTTCAGTAGTTAAAGTTCAAAAAGACGATCAGGCTTTTATTGCAACTGCTCTGGGAAGAGCAATTAGGATTAAAGTAAAAGGTGTCAGAGAGATGGGCCGTGCTACTATGGGTGTTAAGGGAATCGAGCTTGGCCCGGATGATGAGGTCGTGGCACTTGATCTTGTTAGAGCCAAATCTTTTATTCTAACAGTAACTAAAAATGGTTATGGTAAAAGAACTCGTATCGGTGAGTACAGAATACAGGGACGTGGCGGCAAAGGTATAATTAACATGAAGGTTAATAAGAAAACAGGTCATGTTATTACAGCTATGTCTGTTATGGGTGATGAGGAAATAATTATTGCTACCAAAGAAGCAATTGTGCTAAAGACTACTGTTGAATCAATTTCGATTCAAGGTAGATCCACCCAAGGAGTTATGGTGATGCGTCCGGAAGAAGGAAATGAATTAGTTTCGGTAGCTTTGGCTGAAAGCGAAGACGTTAAATAATAAATTAGGGCACTGCC
The DNA here is from genome assembly GCA_018435125.1 of Bacillota bacterium. Lineage (GTDB taxonomy): Bacteria > Bacillota > DTU065 > DTU065 > DTU065 > JAHDNZ01. The sequence goes on from JAHDNZ010000009.1 coordinate 81,859, forward strand.
AAAACAGGGCCCTAATTTTTATTTTTTAAAGTCTTTTTATAGACAGAGATAATTTTTTTGTAAAAACTATCTGCTGAGAAACTCTCCGCAATTTCTCTAGATCTAGCACCCATCTTAAGCCTTAATTGTTCGTCATTCATAATCCTTTCGACAGCACTGAGGTACTCGGTTTCTGTGTGATAATAGAATCCATTTTGATTGTGTATGACTATATCGAAGTAAGACTCATCTAAAATCGCTACAATTGGTTTTTTAGAAGCAGCTGCTTCTAATACTACTAAACCTTGGGTTTCTGAAGTTGAGGCGGTAACAAAACAATCAGCTAATTGGTAAAAAATAGGTAGGTCTTCATAATGGATTTTACCACTAAACATAATGTTATTTTCTAAAGACAGCCTTGAAATAAGCTCTTTTAACTCACTGAGATACTTGCCTGCTCCAACTATTAGGAGTTTATAAAAAGGATTAAGTTCCTGGAGTTTTTTTTGATAGGTGATCAGTGTTTCCAGGCCTTTTTCTTTAGCTAATCTACCAACAAAGATAAGAACTCTATCTTGGTGGCTAAAACCGAGTTTGGTTTTGAAGCTTTGTAGTATCTTTGGAGGTATTGTTTGATAAAATTGTGGCAAATCAATGCCGGTTGGGATAATATAGATAGGCCTTTTAACACCATAATTGAGAAGAGCTGTATAAACTTTTTGAGTGGGTACAATTACAGCATCTACCTGGTTACAAAAAACACGTGAATAATTTTCAGCAGCTTCTTTGGGTAGTAAAGACCCAAATTTTACATAGTGTGTATAATCAGTGAGCATAGTATGGTAGGTATGTACTTCAGGGATTTTAAGTCTTTTGGCAATTATATGGCCCATAATTCCCAAAGAAAAAGGATCGTGAGAATGAATAAGCTCTATTTGTAACTCGCGAACTTTATTTATTATTGTTTGGGAATAGATCTTGGCAATGCGATACTCAGTGTTACCCCAGAATTTAACCGAGCCGATGCGAAAGACATTAGAGGGTTCTTTTTCAAGATTGACATCAGGATGAGTGACAGTAAAGATATATGGTTGGTGCCCATTTTCTTTAAGTTTAAATTCCATTAAACAAATAGAAGTGACAACTCCGTTTACCTGGGGTTTGTAGGTATCGGTAAAGATGCCGATCCGCATTTAATTCACCTCAAAAACTCTTAAACCACCTAAAGATAAACCCTAGATTAGTAAATTCCAACTATACCTTTAAACTGTTTTGCAATAAGGGTTTCTAGTTTAGTTAGGTTTCTAGCATTATCCTGCCCATTTTCGAGCTAAAAAAGATTAACAGGGAAAAGAAACAAAAAAACAGTTTCTTACTGTTTTACTGTAAGAAATACTTAAATAAGAATTGTTAAAGATATTTAACTTGAAGTTTTTAAATACATCTGTTGACAGGTCAATTCTGTGTTTGAAAGAAGCAAAGACAGGGGTATTTCGCATTAACTGTAACCATACAACCACAAAAATCAATAAAAAATGCAAACCCACTATAACCAAGTAATGGCAAGGATTACAGAGCGTTTTAATGCTTATTTTGCTATAAAGGTAAAAAAGGAAGGTCCGCCTAAAAAGCGGACCTTAAAAACTAGAGTTTATAAACTTTCACATTCTTTATTTCGCAAGCAGAGTGATCGGCACGGAAGCCAAACATACCTTCGAAGTAGAGATCATCTTCATCTTTGCCCTCAAAGATAAGTTTATCATTAACAAAGATTTTGATAATGTTTTTATTTACTTCAGCTCTCACTTTGAAAACTTTACCGGCTGGAAATTTAGGCGAATCAGCATTCATAAGTTCAAGGTTTTTATCCCAATTGCCTTCAAAGATGTGGACCAAAAAACCCTCGGGGTGGAATGCCACACCATAACCATGCCAAAGTTCATTCATACGCAAGAAAAGACGTACCGAACCATAGACTCCATATTCAAGGGGTAGGATATCACATTCAACAGCATAGTTCGCCCAATCTTCCTCACCAGCGAAAATATCACCAAAACCTACTTCTGGGAAGACTAAGGCACCGTAATCTGCCAGCCATTGATCAGTGGTGGGAAACCACTGGTCAAGATCTTCGAAGTCATCTTCAAAGATAACTTTTTCAGCAGCAAGACTAACCATACTTAACAAAAGTACCATTACCACCAACAGAAAGCGTTTCATAAAATTACCTCCCTTGATTATTCTCAAAATCCAGTCTTGAGGTCCTCTAAAATATAGGGGTGTCCTAAGCAGAGATTATAAAACTCAATTCAGCGGTAAAACGTGAATTGTTCCTATAGTCTTAGCTTGAGCAAGAGAATTTTTAAATAAGAGTAGGTTAGGGGTATTTTGGAGTTCTCTGATTCTTAAGTCAAATTCTTCGGTATCGTCAATGCCATTTAAAAGGAGAATAATTCTATTGCCATCAACTAGGGCCATGGAGACATAAGCTTCATCGTTAGAACTAAGAATCTGATAACTATCTGTATCTTCACCTGTATATTTACCTACTCGTCGATCAAAGGATAGTTGCAGACGATTATTTGGTAACCTTTTTACCATCTTTAAGCTAGGTGCTTTATTATACATATCTAGAGCTAGGTGATATTCATAACTCATCACACTTTGATAGCCAAGCTCTTTAGCAGCAGTGTAGAAGTCTTCTAGCCATTTGTCACTACGTCGCATTTGCATTTGCGAGCCGATATCGGTCTGGAGCATTAAAGCTAAATCGGGGAAGGCTTCTTTAAGGGGGTCAGCAAAAGCGGCATAACTTTTAATATAATCTGGAGGGAGATCTTCTTTTACCCAATCCGGCCAGTGAGTTTGAATGGTATGTCGATCTGGTTTAACTGTCTTTACCAGACTAAGAGCATCCAAACCCTGCATCTCTCTGATAGTTGTTACACTGTTTTTACCTTCATCAATTCCCAAACTCCAAGTCGAAATCATAATCCCGGGTTTGGCTTCCCTTAGTCCACCTTTACCATTTACGATATCGTTAAGAAAATCGTTAACCGTAAAGACTCTAAATTGAATCCACTTCTCATAAAGATCTTTGTTGCGTCTATAATATCTGGAGTCAGAGGGCTTAGAAAAATTAAGGGGTTCTTCGCCAAACTTCTCTTTAAAGATCTCCAAGCAATGATCGCAAAGACAGGCGTAAGCACCAGAGGAGAAACCGTTAATTTCCGGTAGATAAGATTCAGCCAGTTCTACACCGTCAAAAGGTGCGGCATTAATAACTTTGGCTAAGGAAGCTTTCTTCCATTCTCGGTAGTCTTTATTGTTCATACAAAAGAAAGTAAAGCCGGGGTAAATTTTTCCTAAGTGTTTCATCTGCCAAGAGGGCCAATCAGTGGGGAAATTTGCTGTTGAATAGCTACCATTGCCAAGAACAAGTGCCCAGACTTCAAGACCTGCTTTTTTCAGCTCTTCAACAAGCTTGATATTGATACCGTTTTCGTTGGTAATAAAGTAGTGAACAATGGTATAATCGTTTAGCATAAGCTCTTCAGCGATACTTGCTTCACTGCGTCCCTGATAGTAGGGAAAGCCCGGATCAATTTGTATGCCTCTTTCAAAAGCTATGGCAGGACTTGCCAAAGATAATGTTAAGACAAAAGGTGAAAGCAGTGCCAAAAGTTTTCTATTCCAAGCAGCTGCCTTTGTAGAAAAGTCAGGCAAAAAGATCACTCCTTTATAGTTTCCTTTTTATTTATGAAATTCCCCTCTGAAAGCTGTTTTCCTTCAAAATAAAACCGGCAATAACAATTAAGCTGACATTGATTACAAAGAGGGCTTTTAGCTTTACATAGAGTCCTTCCGTGCAATATTAACTGGTGGTGAGTTCTAATCCAGGTTTTTTTGGAAAATTGACGACAGAGATCAGCCTCTACTTTTTCAGGGGACTTTCCTAGAGAAAGACCTAAACGATGAGATACCCGAAATACATGGGTATCTACGGGGAAAGCCGGTATATTAAAGGCATTACCTAAAACAACATTAGCGGTTTTCCTGCCTACACCAGGCAGATTTTCTAAATCTTCTCTTTTGGGTGGTACTTGCGAGTTGTATTCGGCTATCAGGATTTTGGAGGTATTAATAATATTTTGGCTTTTATTGTTAAACAAACCACAATCTTTGATTAAAGGAATCAGATCCTCTTTAGTGAGGGCTGCCATTTTTTCAGGAGTATTATAGTCTAAAAAGAGCCTTGAAGTAACTATATTTACACGCTTATCGGTACATTGTGCCGATAGGATGGTAGCTATTAGAAGTTCAAAAGGGCTACGAAAATTAAGAGCACAAGTAGCATTGGGGTATAAACTGTCTAAAAGAGCGCTTATCTTTTTAATGGCCACTTTTTTCATAAAAGATCACCTACATACATTAAAGCTAAAAAGGAATAATTTTTATCAAGCAGAAAATATTACCGAAAGTACTTAAGGGGGGGGGAAGAGGTATGTATAAAAGGCTTATTCCATTTTTAGGTATCTTCTTGAGTGTTGTTGCAATAGCTGCACCAGTTAAGCTAAAAATCTGGATGACAGGGGAAACACCGGAAAGACTACAAGTTTTAACAGAACTAATGGATAATGATCTGACGCCAAGAACCGGGATTAGTGCGGAATTTACAGTTTTGCCCTGGACAGACTCAGATAATAAATTTATCCTAGCAGCAGCATCCGGGGAATCGCCTGATGTAGCTTTGACAGCCGTGCTATTACCTGCAGAAATGGGTATTCGTGGTGCTGCCCTGGATTTGAAAAAACAATTTAAATCTGAATTTAACAAAGTTGCAGGGGTACATTTCCAAAATACTTTTACATCATATACATTTAGAGATGCTGTTTTTGCCGTACCATATCGGGTCGAAAGTAATCCGATGATTGTTCGCTATGATATCATCAAAGAGTTAGGCTTTAATATTCCCAAAACCTGGGATGAATTAAGAGCTATGCTACCAAAGCTACAATCAAAGCAGATGAACTTCTCACAAAGTTTCGGTCTTGGTGAAGAATCATTTAGACCTTTTTCTATGTTTGTTTGGCAGTGTGGCGGGAAATTTTTTAAAGAGGATCTAACTGCCAGTGCTTGGGATGAACCAGAAGCTGTTAGAGGTTTTACCGAACTTGTCGAACTCTATACCAAATATAAGATACCCAAAGAGGATATTGCCATAGAGTCTTTTAGACGTGGCGAGATACCTATCATGCTTTTGGCTTGGTGGAACTATGGTTCTTTTCAACAGAGTTTACCTGAACTTAAAGGTAAGTGGGGAGTGGAACTGGTTCCCGGACATGTCAGAAACGGTAAATTGGATCAAGCCAACTGGTTTGGCGGAACGCCGCTGATGATATTTAAAACTTCACGGCACCAAAAAGAAGCCTGGGAGTGGATTAAATGGGTAACCCAGCCCCATATTCAAGCAGAGCTGGCAAAACGGACCATGGAAAAACTCCCCGGTTCAATGTTTCTACCTTCAATTCCCGAGGCATATAACACCCTGCCAATACCTGAAAAAGACAGGCTGGTTTTTAGAGATCAAGCTGCGGTTTCCAGGGCACCCGTATTTACCTTGGCTTCCGAAAGAATAATTAATCGCTATATTGTCTTTGCCTTAAATGAAGCCGTTATTCAAGGAGGCAATTCTGAAGTTGCTATCAAAAAAGCAGCTCAGGGAGTTAATACGGATTTAAAAACGAAATGGGCTGAATGGAAACGGTTTATCAGTAAATTATAATCATTAAAAGCGGCTGTTTTTACAGCCGCTTTTAGTTAATCATCAGTTTTTTTTATTTTGATCAAGACTACTTAAATACTTACTTCCTTTTCTTCTTCTTTCAAGATCCTTTTTAGCTATAAAGCGTGAAAGAACTAATAAGCCTATACCGGCAAGAAAGACTATAAATGGGGTTAAATTAAAGCCTGATGTTAAGAGCATATAGATAAAAATAAGAAATCCAGCTGCAGTAGTTAAAGAACCAATTAGCTGTAAAAATTCGTGGCTCAAGGTTGCAATCCCTCCTTTTTACATGGTTACCCGTAATACTCTATCTTTATATTCTAGCAACTGCTATAAAATCCTCTTTTGGCCTCAATTAAGGCTAAAAGAGGATTTTTCTTTCTAGTAGTAACCTTTGCTTGTAGAGAGATGTTCTTTTAGATAATATAAGAACAAGTAAAAGGTTATAAATGGGAGGAAACAGTTATGACTGATTGGCAAAAGGATGTATTAACAGAAGCCTTAAAAGAAGAGACCATAAATCCCAAGATAATTGTCTCTGTTTTAGGGAAAGATCGAGTAGGTATTATTGCTGAAATAACTGCTGTTATCGCTAATCTGGGTGGAAATATCATCGATATTAATCAAACTATTTTTCGGGAATTATTCAGTATGAATATGGTAATAGATATCAGTCAAACCAAAGAGCCTTTTTTGCAATTCAAAGCGCAACTAGAACAAAAAGGGCAAGAACTTGGACTTATGGTTATGGCTCAAAGAGAAGATGTCTTTACAAAAATGCACCGGGTGTGAGGTGGGTTTAAATGCGTATTACATCACAAGAAATACTAGAAACCATTAAAATGGTTGAGCTTGAGCATTTTGATATCAGAACAGTGACTATGGGAATCAGTTTGCGTGACTGTGTAAGACCAACCACAAATGGTTTGTGTGAAGCCATTTATAATAAGATAGTAACTAAAGCAGCTAATCTTGTTCATATAGCCGGCGAACTGGAAAAAGAGTATGGTATTCCTATTATCAATAAAAGAATTTCCGTAACCCCCATAGCGCTATTAGCCGATAGCCTTGATGAAGATAACCTCACTGAGGTTGCTAAAACTCTAGACAAAGCAGCCAAAGAAGTAGGTGTTAATTTTATCGGCGGTTTTTCGGCACTGGTGCAAAAAGGTATTACCAAGGGTGATAAAAGGCTAGTGGATTCCATTCCTGAGGCTTTAGCAGCTACCGAGAGGGTCTGTGCCTCTGTTAATGTAGCTAGCTCTAGAGCAGGCATAAATATGGATGCCGTAGCAGTGATGGGCCAAATTATTAAACAAACAGCTCAATTCACTGCAGACCAAGATGGTCTTGGCTGTGCTAAGCTGGTAGTTTTTTGTAACATTCCCGAAGATAATCCTTTTATGGCCGGGGCTTTACATGGTATTGGTGAAGCAGAAACAGTCATAAATATAGGAGTAAGTGGCCCTGGAGTAGTACGTGATGCTATTTGCAATATTCCCCATAAAGATTTTGGCACTCTGGCAGAGACAATCAAAAGAACAGCCTTTAAAATTACCAGAGCCGGTGAACTAATAGGCAGAGAAGCTGCCAAAAGATTGGGTGTTGAATTTGGTATTGTGGATCTATCCTTAGCACCAACACCAGAGGTGGGAGATAGTGTTGCGGAAATTTTAGAAGCTATGGGTATAGAACGTTGTGGCGGACCGGGGACAACCGCAGCCTTGGCTCTATTAAATGATGCGGTTAAAAAAGGCGGAGCGATGGCTTCTTGTTATGTAGGGGGATTATCGGGAGCCTTCATTCCTGTAAGTGAAGATGCCGGCATGGTAAGAGCAGTTAGAGAAAAAGTTCTTTCGCTGGCTAAACTAGAAGCTATGACATCTGTTTGCTCTGTTGGGCTGGATATGATTGCCTTGCCGGGAAATACCACCGCATCTTCCATAGCAGGTCTAATCGCCGATGAGATGAGTATTGGGGTAATTAATAAGAAGACTACGGCAGTAAGGGTAATCCCAGTTCCCAATAAGAAAGCTGGTGATTTTGTCGAGTTTGGTGGTCTACTGGGTAATTCCCCTATTTTGGATATTTTAGAGGTAAGTTGTCAGTCTTTTGTAGAGCGAGGGGGCAGAATTCCGGCACCCTTGCAAAGCCTGATTAACTAGAGGGTTTAGGAGGATAAAAGATGATTGCTCACTCCAAAAGACTCACTTTAATTGGCCTAGTTGGTCTGCTTATTTTTTCGGCTATAGCAAGCTGTTTGCTTACCTTAGCTTTAATTATAAAAAAACAGGAAGTAATTTTTCCCCAAGGAGTCTATGTTGGAGAGATTAGTGTAGCAGGAATGAGTGTTACTGAGGCATTAGAGGTAGTAAAAGATAACACTGCTTTTTTAGATCAGAAGTTACAGTTAATCTGGCCCAATGGTTCTTATTCTCTTGAGGTAGCTAAACTAAAACCGGGAATTGATTTTCAAAGGTTAAAAGCTGAACTTATAAAAACGCTACCCAAGGGCAACTTCTTTGAGAGAAGAGCCTATAAAAAGCAGCTTTTAATAGATGAGCTGCATCTAAATTTACCGGTTTATACCGATGAAGAAGAGTTTAACAATCTAGTTAGTGTTCTAGATCAAAAAATCTCTCGCCAACCGGAAGATGCGGCCTTTGTAGTTGATGTTTTGGATAGAATTTTAATTAGTAAAGAAAAAAATGGTCTTAAGGTTGACTATCCTAGACTATTAAACGATCTACCACAAAAACTTTATTTGGGTGCTACCGAGTATAAAGTGCCAATCAAAACAATCGAACCAAGCTTCAAAGATGAGGAACTTGCTACTTGGGGTATTAAAGAAGTGCTGGTAGAATTCTATACTAGGTTTGATAATAAAAATGTAAATAGGGTAGAAAATCTAAAGCTGGCTGCTAAGGCTCTGGATGGAATTATTTTAAAACCAGGCGAAGAGTTTTCCTTTAATGCTTGGGTTGGGCCTAGAATAAGAGAATTAGGTTATAAAGATGCCCCTACACTTATAGATGGTGAACTCACCGAAGATGTAGGCGGAGGGGTATGTCAGGTTTCGTCTACACTTTATAATGTAGCTCTGCTTAGTGGTTTTGAGATCATTGAAAGAACCCACCACTCAGCTCCGGTATCTTATGTTTCTCCCGGCAGAGATGCTGCCGTAGCTTTTGATTACCTTGATCTACGTTTTAGAAATACTCATGTTAGCCATGTACTCATTACAACCCGGGTGCTGGGTGATAGGCTTTGGTGTAAGCTTTTTGGTACACCACAGCCCGAGAGGATTTTTATTTCAACCGAGAATATCAAAGAGATACCCTTTGAAACACAAAAAGGAGCTTATACTCGGGAAGGAAAAACAGGTCTTTCAGTTGATACCTATGTTGTTAAAGATAATAAGAAAGAATTAATCTCAAAGGATTATTATAAACCAAAAGCAGCGGTAATTCCTTAGGGAAAACGTAAGCTCCTTTCACTTTATTGGAAAATGAAGTTAAACAAAAAAAGCTCCCCGGAATTGTTTTTCAGGTTAGGATAGTTTGAAAACAAAAAACTTAAAGAGAGTACAACCACTAAAGATATAATGATCAAGCTACAACTATTTTCTCAATAAAAGCAGGATTTAATTTAACGGTCATGAATAAGTATGGAAATGTTTTCTAGGAGGCTTTTAAAATGGCAACATACGCATTCTTGCAAGGTAAATTTGTTCCTTTAGAAGAAGCTAAGCTTAGTGTCATGACGCATGCTTTTTTATATGGGACAGCTGTTTTTGAAGGTATCAGAGCTTATTGGTCGGATGAAGATAATCAGCTTTACATTTTTCGTGCCAAAGAGCACTATGAAAGATTAGCCAACTCCTGTAAGATTATGCGCATGTCCAAAAAGTATTCGGTTATGGAGATGGTTGAACTTACTCGCGAGCTTCTTAAGCTAAATAGCAAAAAAAGCAATGCCTATATTAGACCAGTGATTTATAAGAGTAGCACTATTGTCGGTGTTAAACTAGCTGGCCTGGAGGATGACTTTTTACTTTTTGCAACCGAGATGGGTGATTATTTAGATCTCCAAAAAGGCCTCAAAGCAAGAGTGTCTTCCTGGCGTCATGTGGCAGATAACGCAATTCCCATGCGCTGTAAGGTAAACGGAGCTTATGCCAATGCAGCTTTAATCAAGACCGAGGCCCTTGATGACGGTTACGATGAGGCTATTGTTCTTACAGAAGACGGGCATGTTTCGGAAGGCAGTGCGGAGAATATCTTTATAGTTAGGAATAACACTCTGGTTACACCTCCGGAAACAGAAGATATCCTAGGTGGGATTACTAGAGATACTATAATTACCTTAGCCAAAGAAGAGCTAGACATCCCGGTTGAGATACGCCGGATAGACAGAACAGAACTCTATATTGCCGATGAAGTATTCTTCTGTGGTACCGGAGCCCAAATAGCTCCAGTTACACTGATCGATCACAGAGTTGTCGGGGATGGTTCGATTGGACCTGTAACCCAAAAATTGCAGGGACTATATTTTAAGGTAGTACGAGGGCAACTTAAAGCTTATAAAGATTGGTGTACCCCTGTTTTCTAAATATTAGGCTAAATATTCCTCCTTCTAGACCGCCTTCTCAGAGCTTCATCTGAGAAGGGGGAGAAGGAGGTTTTTATGTTGATTATTAAACTGGTGTGTGTGTGTTTAGTAGTTACAGGTGTTGCTGGAGCCAACTTTACCGCTGAGTTTGACCTTTTAAAACCTATGCTTGCTTGTTCACTAAAGGGTAGTGGGTATTTACGCAGTTTTAATGTTACCGCTGATGAAAAAAATCAAAACTGGCAGGCTTTATTTCGGGCTAAAGAAGAAAGTAATGTGGTTGATTTTAATCTATCTGTATGGCAAAAAGCAGCTAAACAAGGCTATGATTTTGCTTTTGCCTGGGAAAGTGGGCATGCTACCTTATATGGGAAATATAGTTTTAGTGAAGGTAAGTCAAGCTGGAGCCCTAAGGTAGTTACGAATTTTAACCCCTATTTTGATGCTCAACTTCAATATGAATATCTATTAAACGGAGGAAAATGGCAATTTAAATGGAAGAAAAGAATAAATCAGACTACATTTTCTACCCAGCTAGCTTTTTATAGACATCCGACTATAAATTGCGGTATATTGTTCACTACTAAAGAGGCAGATTTTGAAATAACTTTAAGTCTTTCCGATAAAGGAATTACCAAAGGAACAACTAAGATTGGCTTTCAGCAGGATCTCTACCAGGGTTATCTTAAGGTAGATTTAGAAAAAAATAATCAAAGTAGTGTAACCATGCAGCTTAGTCTGGCCGATTTGAAAATAACCGCTAAAGCTAAAAATAACGACAATCAGTTAAGCTTAGGAGCTGTAGTAACACTTAGAGAGTTTTTATTGCTACCTTCTTTAACCTTAAATAATAAGGGACTACTGTTAGGGTTTAAAATAAAGATAGCCTGATTAAAATCAGGCTATCTGCGGGCGATGATAATACAGGTGCGTTTCCGCCATTTGCACCAGGGAGTTAGAAGGAGTTTGAGAAGGGTGACCATGGCTAAACCTCCTCCAGTAATATAGTACGAAACTAAGTCCTATTTGTGACAGCTAGATACCAAATTAATGTAAAAAACAAATGTCTGTGCAAAAAAAAGGCAGGTACTTATAAAAGGCAGTAGAAAGATATTCTTAGGAAAGAATCTATCTAAAGGAGGCAAAAATAGGTGCTTAAGCATACACCGCTTTACAATTGGCATGTTGCCGAAGGCGCCAACATAACAGAGTTTGCCGGTTATGAGATGCCACTTCATTATAAAAGCGGTATCTTAGAAGAACATCGTACAGTACGTACTAAAGCGGGCCTGTTTGACTTATGCCATATGGGACAGATCAGAGTGAGAGGACGGCAGGCTGTAGAATACCTGGATTATGTTTTAACGCAAAAGATCGCTGATATGCAGCCTGGACAGGTGCGGTATAGCCTTTTAACTACTTTTGATGGCGGAACCATAGACGATCTTATGGTCTATAAAAAGAAGAGCGAATTTGTTTTAGTAGTAAACGCAGCTAACAAAGAAAAAGATTATGCCTGGCTTAGGGATCAGAAAGGTCTTTACGATGTAGAGTTAACCGATCTATCAGATACTTATGGAATCATTGGTTTGCAAGGGCCAGCAGCCGAACGCATCCTAGCGCCTTTAGTGGAGGATGGTCTGGGGAATTTGCGTTATCTTAGATTTCTAGAGACCGAGTTCTTTGAAGTAGCGGCTGTTGTTTCACGCACAGGTTATACAGGTGAGGACGGTTTTGAGATCTACTTTCCCTTGCAAGCGGTTCCGGCTCTTTGGAATCAACTTTTAAGAGAAGGTAAATCGCTAGGTCTAGTACCGGTTGGATTAGGTGCTAGAGATACACTACGTTTAGAAATGGGTTATAGTCTTTATGGGCATGAACTTTCACGACAAATAAACCCCCTAGATGCGGGGTTGGATTTTGCGGTTAAATTTGAAAAAGATTACTTCATTGGCAAAGAGGCTTTAGAAGAGATTAAAAGTAGTGGCGTTAAACGAGAGATCGCAGCTTTTGTAGCTGAAGGGAAAGTCATTCCCCGTACAGGTTATAAGATTATTTGTCAGGATAAAGCCGTAGGTTTTGTAACCAGTGGAACCTTTTCTCCTACCTTAGAGCGAGGTATTGCTCTGGCGCTTATTGAAAAAGGTTTAGAAAACGAAAACGTTCATTTGGAAGTCCGGGGTCAATTAAAACCGCTAACGCGCGTCAAGACTCCCTTTGTACCGGGGAGAGTAAAAAAGTAAAGGAGAAATACAAGATGTCATTGGGAAAAGTACCTACTCATCTGCTTTATACCAAAACTCATGAATGGGTTAGAGTTGACGGAGATAAAGTTGTTATTGGTATTACTGATTATGCTCAAAGTAAACTAGGTGATGTGGTTTTTGTTGAGCTGCCAAGTACAGGTGATGACTTTGATGCTGGTTTGTCTTTGGCAACGATTGAGTCCGTAAAAGGGGTCTCGGATATCTATGCACCTATTAGCGGTAGTGTGTGGGAAGTCAACGAAGAACTAGAGGATATACCTGAGTATATCAATGAAGATCCTTACGGACAGGGTTGGCTTTTATCATTGAGTATAGAAGATCAAACAGAGCTAGATGACCTACTTACGGCCGAAGAATATCAAGCGCTACTCGAAGATGAAGAATAAGGTAGCCAGAGATAAAACTAAAAAGACCGAAAACAATTTTTAACTTTAATAAGAACTGGTTTAGTATTATGAAGAAAGGGTGGTGAAGACCGTTGTAAGAGTAATAAACTTATGAAACTAAAAACAACTAGTTTTTTAAGTTTCTTGCAACGGATTAATGTTTTACACACCTCATACAGCTAAAGATCAGGAAAAAATGCTAGCTCGTTTAGGGGTAAAAAGTATTAAAGACCTCTATGACACTATTCCCCAGGAAGTTTTCTTAACAGACTGGGAGTTCCCCTCAGGTTTGGGTGAGGCCAAAACCTACCGTTATCTTAAGGAGTTAGCAGATAAAAACAGAGAACTCACAACTTTTATCGGCCTAGGTTTATATGATCATGAAATACCAAGTGCTGTTTGGGCTCTTGCCGGTAAAGCCGAATTTGTAACCGCTTATACTCCTTACCAAGCTGAAGCCAGCCAGGGTATGCTGCAAGTTATCTTTGAATTTCAAAGCATGATCGCTGAATTAACAAGCATGGACACAGCCAATGCCTCTTTATATGATGGGGCAACTGCACTGGCAGAAGCAATGCTGATGGCAGTTTTAGAAAAAAAACAAAAAAAGGTGGCCGTTTCTCTGGGAGTCAATCCTTTGTACCGGGAAGTTCTTAAGACTTATGCTAAGGCTATCGGTATTGAGATAAAGTGGTTGCCTCTAAATGAAGGCCAGACAGTTTTTAAGAAAGATGATGTAGCGGCTTATATTCTACAGCAACCCAATTTTTTAGGTTATGTAGAAGCTACCGAAAGTTTTAGAGAGATCAAAAACCAAACTAATGCTTTAGGTATAGTGAGTATTAATCCAGTCCTAGCTAGTGTGCTAAGAAAGCCATCAGCCTATGATGCAGATATTGTTTGTGGCGAAGGGCAAGCTTTAGGTATTCCTATGAATAGTGGGGGCCCTCTTTTGGGTTTTATCGCCACCAAAAAAAGTCTTACCCGTAAGCTTCCTGGTAGAATTGTAGGTTTAACTACCGATAGGAATGGTAAAGATGCTTTTGTCCTTACCCTGCAGGCACGGGAGCAGCATATCAGACGTGAAAAAGCAGGCTCTAATATTTGTACCAATCAAGCTTTAAATGCTCTGGCGGCAACTATCTATCTGGCACTTTTGGGCAAAGAAGGTTTAAAAGAGGTAGCTTTAGGAGCGATTTCTAATACCCACTATCTGGCAGATAGATTAAAAGCAATCGGTGTTAAAGTTGGGGATAAGAGGCCATTTTTGATGGAGTTTCCGGTATTATTAGAGCCTAAAAAAGCTCATAAATTAAAGGAAGCCTTGCTTATTAAGGGCTTTACACCACCTATTTCTTTAGGGGAATTCGATCGCAATTTTTCGGATCATTATTTGTTGTGTGCTACAGAAAAAAGATATAAACAAGAGATCGATGCTTTTGTTTCAGTTTGGGAGGGGATTTTATGAAGCTAATCTGGGAGAAAGGCCAAAGTGGCCGCAGAGGCTATATTCCTTCGCCAACTGATACTCCTGAAGTATCACTTGAGCAGCTTTTAGGCTTAGAATATCGCAAAGAACCTTTAGATCTACCTGAAGTCAGTGAACTCGATGTCATACGCCACTACACAAATCTTGCCCACCAAAACTATGCGGTAGACAGTAATTTCTACCCTCTTGGTTCATGTACTATGAAGTATAGTCCCAAAGTCAATGAAGATATTGCCAGAGTTGAACAGTTTCAAAATACCCATCCACTTTGTGAGGAGGGTATTTTGGGTAGCATTGAGATCATGTATAAAACCCAGGAGCTTTTAGCTAAAATCAGCGGAATGGCAGCGGTGTCACTCCAGCCTTTAGCCGGTGCTCATGGCGAACTGACAGGGTTAATGTTAATTAAGGCCTATCAAAAGGATCATAACCAACTGCGCGATGAGATTATTGTACCTGATTCAGCTCACGGAACAAATCCGGCTTCGGCTGCCATGTGTGGATTTAAAGTGGTTGAGGTAAAAAGCAAAGGCGGTCTTTTAGATCCTGAAGCCTTGAAAAAGGTTGTGTCAAATAAGACAGCAGCTATAATGCTAACCAATCCCAATACTCTGGGCCTTTTTGAAAAGGATATTTTAGAGATTGGTCAAATTGTTCATGCCTCAGGTGGTCTGCTTTATTATGACGGAGCTAATCTTAATGCTTTACTTGGAAAAGTAAGACCCGGGGATATGGGCTTTGATGTTATGCATTTTAATTTGCATAAGACTTTTTCCACCCCACATGGAGGTGGTGGCCCTGGTTCAGGGCCTGTTGGTGTTAGTGAAAAAATTGCCCCCTATTTGCCACTGCCAATAGCAGTCAAGACAGCTACTGGTTTTGCTCTAGAAAATGACAAAACTAAACGTCCCAAATCTATTGGAAAAGTAGCTACATTCTATGGTAGCTTCGGGGTTATTTTGAAAGCTTTCAGCTATATGATTAACTTAGGCAAGGAAGGTCTAACAAATGCCTCGGAGATGGCAGTCTTAAATGCCAACTACCTGAAAGCCTTGCTTAGTGAGGTAATGGAGGTTCCTTATAGCGAGGGCACTTTGCATGAATTTGTGGCAACAGCATCTGGATTAGATCTCAGTGCGTTGGAGATTGCCAAAGCTCTTTTGGATTATGGCTATCATGCTCCGACCATCTATTTTCCGCTTATTGTATCTGAAGCCTTGATGATTGAACCAACGGAAACAGAAAGTCCACAGACCCTAGACGAGTTTGCTGAAGTTATTAAAGAGATCTTAGAGAAGGTCAACTACCATAAAGAAGCACCTCATTTTATGCCCGTCAAACGAATAGATGAAGTAAAAGCAGCCAGACACCCGATTTTAACGCGGGCTCAACTCCAAATGTCCAAATAAAAAGAAGGTTGCCAAAAATGGCTGTTATTAGGCTGCCTATTCAGGCAGCCAATTTAATTTAAAGGCGAGTGGAACCTATGATTTTTTATGATCCGAGGACTGTCGCACTAAGCTTAACTGGCATACACTGCGAACTCATGTGTAGTCATTGCAAGGGTCATTATTTAAAAACTATGCAAAGTCCTAAGCAGGTACTTAGTCAAAAGAGCTTTGAGGCAAAGTCTTTTTTAATATCCGGGGGGTTTACCAAAGAAGGTTATCTGCCACTGGCTGAAAATAAAGAGCTATTATTAGAATTTAAAAATGCTAAACTTAATGTGCATCCAGGTTTTTTACGCTCTGAGGATCTGCTCGTTCTTAAAGAATTAGATGCGGTGGTATCTTTTGATTTTACGCAGGATCAAAAGGTAATTCAAGAGATCTACCATTTACCTTATTCTCCGGATGACTATCTTTTACAATATGAAACTTTAATTAAAACTGGCCTTAAGGTTGTTCCCCATATCTGCCTTGGCCTTGGGAGTTTTGATGAAAAAACTTTAGCCAGTCTGGTAAACTTAAATCCTGAAAAAGTGGTTTTGCTAATTTTTAGACCAACTAAACAAACTCCTTTGCAAAACAAAGCTGTACCTGCTATATGTGACTTAAAAAAGCTTTGGCTTAAATTTCGCAACGCTTATTCCGGTAAAATTATCCTTGGCTGTATGCGGCCGGGTGGAATATATCGCTTGCAGGTAGATAGCCTAGCCTTAGAAATAGGTTTTGACGGGATTGTAAAACCTTCACCAGCCTTAAAGGCTAAACTTGGAGAGGTTAAAACATTTAAGCAATGCTGTGCTTTTTAATTAGGAGGTGATTTCTTGCGGGTCTCTGCCGGTACAGCCTCGATACTGGGGCTAAATTCAATTAAGCAAATCTATCCACCTACAACTGCCTATCTATTAACAGATGGGATTTGCCAGAGAAGCTGTGGTTTTTGCGGTAACAACAAGAAACTGGCTAGAATCACCTGGCCCGGATTTGATACGGATTTGATTCTCGAAAGATTAAAAAATTGTAAGGTACAAAGAATTTGTCTGCAGACAGTTGAAAGCATCACAGCTAAAAGACAAGTAAAAAAATATCTACCGGCTTTAATTAATCTTGGAATACCTGTCTGTCTCTGCTCGCAAACAGGCGAAGAGTTTCTCCATTTAGGTTTAAGCAGGTGGACAGTACCTCTAGATGTTGCCGATCCTCTAGACTATAGCCAGATAAAAGGTGGTGACTTTTATAAAAAACTAACTGAGATTAAGAAACTTTCTCAAAAATACCAGGGGCAAATCGGTACACATCTAATTGTAGGCCTTGGCGAGACAGAAGAACAATTTATTAGAGTT
The DNA here is from genome assembly GCA_018435125.1 of Bacillota bacterium. GTDB lineage: Bacteria > Bacillota > DTU065 > DTU065 > DTU065 > JAHDNZ01. The sequence goes on from JAHDNZ010000009.1 coordinate 99,167, forward strand.
TTAGCTGAGCTTTATGAGGCTAAAGTGTCTGTAGGACTTTTTGCCTTTACTCCTGTTTTAACATCAGCCCTAGAGAACTGGCCTCGTCCATCGCTAGATTCTTATCGCCGTATTCAGATGGCCAATTTCCTCCTGGCAAAAGAGGCCAAAGCGTTAGAGAATTTTACTTTTAAAGATGGCCGGCTCATAGCTTTGCCACTTAAAAAAATAGAAAAAAGAGCTTTTGAAACCTGGGGATGTTTCGGTTGCAATCGGCCTTTTTATAATGAATCTCCGCAAGGTCCTTATTACAACTATCCAAGAGCTTTAACTGAAGCTGAGTTTTCTTCAGCACTTAAAGAAGCGAAGTTAAGCTTTGAGACTGACTCTACTTAAATAGAAGCTTAGAGGTTAGGGGTAAAAAATGAGGTGAAGGTATGAAAATCTACTTAGATCCTCCCTTAAAAGGAGAGGAAAATATGAAAAGAGATCTTGAACTATTGCAACGATCTGGTGTAGAACAAGAAGTCTTTTTACGTCTTTACTCATGGCAAAGACCGACAATCAGTCTGGGCTATTTTCAAAAGCCGGAAAAGGTTTTAAATTTTAAGGCTTTGGAAAAATACCGACTGGATTATGTAAAAAGACCTACAGGTGGCAGAGCGGTATTTCATTTTCGAGAATTAACCTATGCTATAGCCATTCCAAATAACTATCCCAATCTTCCCTCAGGTATTACCCAAGCTTATCGCTTTATCTCAGAACCAATCTACAAAGCCTTTATTAGTCTGGGGCTATCTGTGAAATGGGCTAGACAGGAAAAAAACGCTACCGAAGCCTGTTTTTTGGCTCCGGCTAGGCATGAAATAATTTTTAATGGGCATAAACTAGTTGGCAGTGCTCAAAGGCGAACAGCAAATGCCGTTTTGCAACACGGCTCGATTTTGCTGGAGGCCCAACCCGATTTATTTGCAGAATGTCTTTTGGGTATAGATAAAGAAGCTTTTATCAGGCAGCTAAGACAAAGAACCATGGTTATTCCAGTCTCAGCCTGGGATCTAAAAATACAACTCGCTGCCGAGTTTAGACGTTTGTTTCAAAAAGAGAGAAACAGCTAAACAGAAGAATAAAAGTTAATTTAATGAAGACCTCACTTAAACTCAGCTAAAAAAAGCTGAGTTTTTAAAAATAAAAAAAGGAGTTTCTAACTTCAGCTAGAAGAATATACACTACAATACTGACTGGTCGGTTTTGAAAGGTGGATCTTAATGCAGATAAAAAAAGATGAAGTAAGACAAAGATTACTCAATGCAGCATGTAAATTGTTTGTTTCAAATGGTTATGTGGAATCCACCGTAAGTGATATAGTCAAAGAGGCCGAGGTTGGTAAAGGAACATTTTATACTTACTTTCGCTCGAAAGAAGAAATAGTTGGAGCAATTATAGATGAAGGTATGGCAGAGCTATCTGAGAAGACTAACGATTATATGCTAGAGGCTAAAGATTCAAAAAAAAGCACTTTCAAAGCTTTTATCAGAGCTAATCTGGAGTTTTTTAGTGAAAATCAGGCTATTTTGAAATTTCTTAATCGCGAGATGTCAGGTTATGCTTCCTTACAGAATAAGATAAAGGTAGTAAGAGAGCGTTATTTGGCATCTTTGCGAACCATTTTAGAACAAGAACTGCATATGGGAGGATTGAGAAAGGATCTAGAACTTGGTACGGCAACAGCTTTACTCTATGGTATGTTATATTCATCTGTCCTTAACAGTAGAGCTGATTATCAGGGATTGTCACTTGAAAAGTTAGGAGAAAGTATCGTTGCCTTATTTAGGGCAAACATTTCAAATCCAGCTTTAGCTTAAACCTAAGCTAAAGCTTTGAGTATTCGGAGGTGTAGGTAATGGGTATTAAAGATTCAATGACTTCATTTATGGTTAAGGAAATTGCTGATTATTTAGCCAAAGATCCAGAGAAAAATGCCGATAGGTTGTTTGGAATTGCGAGGAAACTCACTAAAAATCAGCAGCATCTAGCGCAGATGGATGCGGTACAGGAAGCTATTTCCAAAGATGGTAACTGGAAAGACTATTATCATCGTATTATGAGAGAGCTAGATCCTAAAGTCAGAAACACGTTTATTATTAATTACTTTGTTAAATCCTGTCTCTTAGGGGTTCCCAAAGAAAAAGAGATGGCTGAAAAACTAGGTGTTGATGTACCCTGGGCAATTCTTATTGATCCTACCGATCGCTGTAATCTACGCTGTACCGGTTGTTGGGCTGGTGAATACACCAAGAAGAATGATTTAAGCGATGAACTGTTAGACAGGGTAGTCGGCGAAGCTAGAGATTTAGGAATTTATGCTATTGTTCTTTCCGGTGGCGAGCCAATGACAAGGCAAAACACCATCTTCAAGCTTGCTAGAAAATACAATGATATGATCTTCCTTGCATTTACCAATGGTACTTTAATTACCGAAGAGACTGTAAAAAATATGCAGGAAGTAGCCAATTTCACTGTAGCTATCAGCCTTGAGGGTTTGGAAGATTCAACAGATAAAAGAAGAGGGGAAGGTACTTTTGCCAAGGTTATGCAGGCCATGGATATGCTAAAGGAAGCAGGAATCCCCTTTGGAGTGTCGACTTGCTACACACGTTATAATGTGGAGGAAGTTGGCTCTGAGGAATATATCCAGACCTTAATCGATAAAGGTGCTTACTTTAACTGGTATTTTACCTATGTTCCTGTAGGTAAAGACGCTGATCTCTCTTTAATGGCAACTCCAGAACAAAGAGAATATATGTATCATAGAGTTAATAAGTTAAGAGCAAGTAAGGATTTATTCTTAATCGATTTTTGGAACGACGGTGGCTATTCAAACGGTTGTATTGCCGGTGGCAGGAGGTATCTCCATATCAATGCTGCAGGTGAAGTAGAACCATGTGCTTTTATTCATTATGCAGTTGATAATATTAAAGAAAAATCACTAGAAGAATGCTTAAAATCGGATCTGATGAGAGCTTATCAAAAAAGGCAACCCTTTAATGAGAATCTCTTATTGCCTTGTCCTTTGATTGATAATCCACACAAACTAGTGGAAATCGTTGAAGAGTCGGGGGCTCATTTTACCCAAACCAATGCAGATGGCCTTCATGAACTAGCTAAAAGGCTTACCCCCTACAGTGAAGAATGGTTTAGTAGAGCGGAGAAACTTTTAGGTAAAGAAAAGGAAACCGTTAAGCAGACGGAAAACTAATATAGTTGTAAAAGAGGCAGCAGCTTACTTTATAGGCTAAAGCCTCTTTTTTTTATGAATATAAGCAGGGAAGTTAAGCAGGATTAAACTAGAAATTGTAAAACATATAAGTATAGTGTATAAGGAGGCTGATTTGACTGTGAAAAGACTGTCTGTAGTGCTTCTTGTTTTCCTTATTTGTGGATTTGTCTTTGCAGGAGAAATATATACAGCCCCAAAAATAACAGGTAAAATAGTTATTGACGGTAAACTAAATGAATGGACAAAAGTCCCTTTTATCAAGCTTGATTCACAGGATTATCTGGTTATTGCCAATAGAGGCTGGGAAGGCCCAAAGGATTTATCAGCGAAGATTTATCTTATGTGGAACGCAGATTATCTTTATATAGCATGTGAGATCACAGATAATGTCACTTTACAGGAAAAAACAGGGGCAACCATCTTCCAGGGGGATACCGTTGAAATCTACCTCAGGATGAACTTGTTTGAAGACGCTGGCAAGACATTTTATACCACAAGTGATTATCAGTTTGGCTTTACACCCGGAACAGATGCTGAAGCACCGGACTGGAATCTTTGGAATAATAGCCGAGGATTTGGAGATGTTTTACTAGAAACACAAAAGACTGCCACAGGCTATACTCTTGAAATTGCCATTCCAATCTGGGAAATGGATATGGAGCTGGAACCATCTTTGGAAATTGGCTTTGATGTAGCTATTGATGATGTGGATAACTTAGGAGCTCCTGATACCGAAGTGCAGCTTTGCTGGAGTAAATCAAGTGAAGGCTGGGCCAATCCAACTGTTTTTCAGACTTTAATATTAGGTAAGTAAAATTAATTGATCTAAAGCTCCTGACAAAGTCAGGAGCTTTATTGAGAGGTGGTAGTGTGCAAACATTCAGAGAAAAAATCGCATTAGTTATAACTCAAACTTGGCCAAAGGTAGAAGAAAACCCTTTTGTTGGGGTTTGGGTAGAGCTATCGGCCAAACTTCTGGCAATAGCTATTATCATAGTCATTCTTTTTTTAGTGAGAAAGCTTCTTGATACCATTATAGTTCGCTTTTTTCAGGGCCTTAGCAAAGGGAAAACCCATGTTGTACCAGAGAGCAGAATAAACACTTTATTAGGAGTTTCAAGAAGTGTCCTGCGCTACGGGATCTATTTTATAGGTGCATTAACTATTCTGCCTGAATTCGGAATTAATGTTAATGCTCTTCTTACGGCGGCAGGGGTTGGCGGTTTGGCTGTTGGTTTTGGAGCCCAGAATTTAGTACGTGATGTGATCGCGGGTTTTTTTATCCTGATGGAAGGCCAGTTTGATGTAGGTGATTATGTGGCTGTTGCCGATAAAGAAGGTGTTGTGGAGTCTATAGGTCTTAGAACCACTACGCTGTTAGATCTTTCAGGTAGCAGGCATATAATTCCAAACGGCGAAATTAAGCTAGTGACCAACAACATGGGAAGTGCCATGCGAGTTCTTTTAGACATTAATGTAGGTTTTGAAAACAATATCGATGAAGTTAAACAAATGCTTGAGAGGCTGTGTCTAGATTTAGCTCAAAAAACGCCGGCTTTGGTAGACGGACCTACCTTGCTTGGGGTGCAAAGTTTTAGTGAAAAAGGACTGGTATTTAGGATCAAAGCTACAGCCCTACCCATGGAACAGTGGTCACTGGAAAGGGATTTAAGAGAAGCTTTTTATAGAGGTCTGATAGAAAACAAAATCTCAGTAAGTTATCCACGTTTAGAGATTATAAATGCAAAGGAGAAAAAAGATGACTAATAATCCGGAGGTGCCTCAGTGGGTTTATAGGTTGCAGCTATTTTTCGGAGTGTTACTTATCGTATTGGCGATTTTTCTCTACTATACGGTAGTTCCAAGGGGTCTTGATCAAAAGGTTCCCTTTGTTTTATTAGCCTTTGGAGCAGTTAACGTTTTTTTTGGCCGGACCTTATTTAGTTTGCCACAAAAACAAAAAGAACGGGCAGCGATGTTAAAGGCTGAAAAAGAAAAAGAACTTAAGAAACAACAAAAAACCAAGGAGAAGAAGAAAAAATGAGTCCGCAAAAATTTTATCTGGGTGATATTGTCAAAATGAAAAAGCCTCACCCTTGTGGCGGCAATACCTGGGAAGTTTTGCGTGTAGGTATGGATTTTAGGCTTCGTTGTCTTACCTGTGAGCATGTGGTTTTAATTCCCCGGGTAAAGTTTGAAAAGGGACTAAAAGAGATTATAACAAGGGGAGCTGAGGCACCAAACCAGGATTAAAGGAAGTGGCTTAAGTGGATATTGGCATAGTTGGCTTGCCAAATGTCGGCAAATCCACCTTGTTTAATGCGTTAGCTAATGCTAATGCCGAGGTTGCAAGCTATCCTTTTTGTACGATAAATCCTCAAATAGGCAGGGTAGCTGTAGCAGATGAGAGATTGCAAAAACTAGGTGAGCTGCTAAAACCGGAAAAACTTACCCCGAGCTCGATTCAGTTTATCGATATTGCCGGTCTTGTCAAAGGTGCTAGTCAGGGCGAAGGTTTAGGGAATCAATTTCTTGGCCATATCAGAGAGGTAGATGCCATTGCTCATGTAGTACGCTTTTTTGCCAGTGAAAATGTAGCACATGTAGATGGCAAGCTAAATCCCTTAAGTGATGTTGGGGTAATCGAAACAGAACTAGCTTTAGCTGATTTAGAAACAGTAGAAAAGCGTAAAGAGAAAACTTTACGGCAGCTAAAGACCGGTAAACCTGAATATAAAGAAGAATTAGCTGAACTAGAAAGGCTTAGAGAACTTCTTGGCCAAGGTATAAAACCCAAAGAAACACCTCTGACATCGCAATTGCAGCTTTTATCGGCTAAACCCTGTATTTATATTGCTAACATGGATGAAAATCAGATTATAAAACCCGAAGCAGTACCATTTTACTCGGAGTTTGTAGCTTATGCCGCAGAGAATAAAACTCAAGTTATTCCTATCTGTGCTGATTTAGAAAGAGGCCTTATAGAACTATCAGCGGAAGAGAAAAATGAATATTTTCAAGCTCTAGGTCTATCCTATCAAAGTAGTCTTGATTTATTAATTGCCAAAAGCTACGATCTTTTAGATCTGATAACCTTTTACACGGTAAAAGGGCCAGAGACAAGGGCCTGGACAATCAAAAGAGGTACCAAAGCACCTCAGGCTGCCGGCAAGGTTCATTCAGATATGGAAGAGGGTTTTATAAAGGCTGAAGTAGTTGCTTTTAATGCCTTGTTAGAAGCAGGATCATTTAATCAAGCTAAAGAAATAGGTTCTGTTCGCATAGAGGGCAAAGATTACACAATTCAAGATGGAGACGTGGTACTATTTCGGTTTAGAGCTTAGTATAAATAACCGGCTCCTAGTCATTTGCCAAAGTAAAGGCTACCTAAGATAAGCCTTAAGGGGGACCTTAAGGGCTTTAATTATGTCCTATAAATACTTGAGAATATATTCATAGAGTGGTATAATAGGCCCGATGTCCCTGCTCTTTCTTTTTAAAAAGAGCCATAGTCCAAGGGGAGGAGGTGAAAGACAGTGAGAGATTACGAGATGATGTATATCATCAATCCCACTGTTTGTGACCAGGAGGAGACCTTAGAAGAAGCAATTGCTAAGGTTCATGCATTGGTTACCGACAATGGTGGCGAAATTGTCAATGTTGACCGTTGGGGCAAGAGAAAATTTGCTTATGAGATTGAAAAAATTACCGAAGGCTACTATGTAGTAGCCAAATTTAAAATTGCTCCTGAAACTTTAACAGAGCTTAATCGTGTAATGAAACTAAATGAAGACCTAGTTCGTTATATGATTATTAACGAGGAGCTAAATTAAACGGGAGGGTCTAGGTATGCTAAATCGGGTAATACTTATTGGCAGACTAACCCGTGACCCAGAATTGAAATACACCCCGAATGGTAAAGCCGTAGCTACGTTTTTTCTGGCGGTAGATCGTGGTTTTACCAATCAGCAAGGTGAACGGGAAGCTGATTTTATTCCTATTGTCGCATGGAATAAACTTGCAGAGACTGTCGCCCACAATCTAGTTAAAGGTCGTCTGGTTGCTGTTGAAGGCAAGCTTCGTGTAAGAAGCTACGAAGCTAAAGAGGGCGGACGCCGTTATGTTACCGAAGTCTATGCTGATATGATAGAGTTTTTGGAACGTAAGGGTAGCGGTACTTCAGATGCAAATGATGATAACCTTAGCTCCCTTGATAATGAAGGGTATGGTTCAGGCGGCGATGATGCGTTAGATGAAGTTCCCTTTTAAAGGAGGGTTAATAGATGGATAACAACAAGAAAGACAAAAAGAAGCGCCGCCGCAGAAAGGTGTGTTCCTTCTGCGTTGATAAAATGACTTCTGTTGACTATAAAGATCTGGGCAGATTACGTCGTTATGTCTCCGAAAGAGGTAAAATTTTACCTCGGAGAATTAATGGCAACTGCGCACATCATCAAAGACAACTAACTCTGGCAATTAAAAAGGCTCGCTATATGGCACTTTTGCCTTATGTAACAGAAGAATAAATAATTTATAAGAGGAGGGTCTGCCCTCCTCTTTTTTCAATAAATCTATTAAACTTTTTAGTCAAAACTGATATTATTAATGTAAACAAGCTAAGAGAGTAGAGGTTTACATCTCTAGTTTGAGATGAATCTACTAGAATTGAAGCATCGAAAGGACTGCCAAAGGGAGGTCTTTGTTTGTGGAACCAGTTAACCATGATTTAGATATTGCCCGCAATGTCCGGACTATAGACTGGCTACGCACGGAGATTTTAGATTATGTTGCTAATCTTTTTAAGGCGATGTGGCAAAACAGAGAAGAGCTAATGCTAGATGCGTTAGCCGGACTAATAATGGCTGCTTTTTTGCTAGGTAAGCGGTTGGGAATAAGTTTTTCACGCCTAGAGAATAAACTTTTGGCAAAACTAAAAGCAAGTGCACTAGAAGGGCATGAGATCGAAAAGTGGTATGGCGATATGACAAGTCTTCTAGACTATTGGCAAGAACGACAGGTTCAAAGACATAACGATTAAAACACTATTTTAATAAGAAGGAAGATCAAAGCTTGCACTTAGAATATTAAGTGCAACTTGATTGGTATGGATCTAGAAAGGAGGAAATAGAATCTATTGCATTCCTCCCAGCGTTCTGGGCTTCCTGCAATAAATTCTGTGATCCCTATAAACGAACAGAAAAATAATTTTAAATGGGCAGAATATATTTTTATCTTTTCTTTTATGGTACTTATTGTTTCTCTCTCATTTGTGGTGTTACCTTTTTCGCTACTTTTAATAACTCTTATTCCATTACCTATCTTAATTGCAACCTATAGATATAATAACCTTTTAGCAGCAGTTGTGGCAGCATTGGTCAGTATTTTTTTCGCTCTCTTTTTGCAAGATAGCACTATGGTAATATTAGTTTTATCTATGTCTACTGTTGGTATTGGCGTAGGTAATGCTATGAAAGAGAAATTACCTTATAAAAAAGTACTAATAATTGGTATTGTTTCTAGCCTTATTACCATTTCTTTATTGGGACTTGGCCTTTCTTTAGTAACAGGCCAGTCTATAAAACTACTTTATAAAGAAACTACAGAAAAAATGCTCCAAGAGCTTGCTTCAGTTCAACCAACCAACCAGGCAATGCTGGAACAGGCACAAGCTACTATTAATCGGTTTAACATTTTATTTCCTTCGATGCTTTTTACTGGTGCAGTTGCTATTGCCGGTATTAATGTTATGGCAGGGAGTTTCGTTTTAAAAAAATTAGGTTTAGAAGAGATTCCATCACTACCGCCAATATCAAACTGGGCTTTCCCAAGCTGGCTCTCAATAGCTTATTTTATCTTATGGCCATTAACTCTTCTAAATGTTTTCCCAGATATTGTAAGCATTGTTATTAGTAATCTTCACCATGCAGTACGCTGGTTTTTAGTTATTCAGGGGCTTAGTGTAATTATCTACTTTTTAAAAACAGTGAGAATGCCAAAGTGGATCAAGATAATTATTCTTTTACCAGTCTACTTTTTTAGCAGTTGGTTTTTAGCCCTACTTGGCGCCTTAGATCCTTGGTTAAAGTACCGCGGTCGATTACGGCTTTACCAAGAAGAGCTAAAAAAAGATAAGAAAGGCCCTGACAAACAAGAGTAGGAGGTATTTCCATGGATGTAATTTTAACTCAAGATGTAAAAGCTTTAGGTAAAAAAGGCGAATTAGTTTCAGTCAATGAAGGTTATGCTAGAAACTACTTGATACCTAAAGGCTTGGCAACTATAGCCACAAAAGGTGTTATTACTCAACTAAACGAGAAAAAAGAAGCTGAAAAAAAAGCTGAAGCAAGGGCTCTTCAAAAAGCTTTAGACTTAGCGAACACCTTAAATGGCCGTACTGTTACAATCGAGGTCAAAGCAGGTGAAAAAGGCAAGATCTTTGGCTCTATTACCGCTAATGATGTTGCCACTGCTATTAATAAACAGTTTGATCTTAAGATAGACAAAAAGAAGGTACAGCTAGAGACAATTAAGGAGCTTGGAACCTTTGATGTTAAGCTAAAACTGTACCCTGAGGTAAGTACCATCATAAAGGTAAATGCAAAAGCTCAAGAGTAACAGATGCGGGCTTAAATAAAAGGAAGCTTTACGAGCGGAAGCTCTACAGCTTTCTTTTGTTTAAGAGGTTAATCTTTAACAAATTATACTAAGTTAACTAAGTGATTTTGTTAAAAAGTACTTCAAGAATTACCTGAAAGCTCGATGTAAAGTCTATAATGAAGGTTTTTTATTTAGGCATAATCCTTTTTTCGGATTGGAGGTAAGCAGATGAATTACAAGTTACTTATAGGTATAGCAATAGTATTGACTACTTTTTATGCTCTAACCAATTATACCTTTAACAAAGTGGTCAATGAAGCCAAAAACTCACGTATAAGAGCCTCTCAGGCTGATCCGTTGGAAAAATATCTCAAAGATGATGTTGAACTAGTAAGCAAAGACAACCTCAAGTTAAGAGGCACTTACATACCCTACTTTCGAAAAACAGCTGAAGCAGAGAAAACTATCATTCTAATTCACGGTTATACAGCTACTTCGGAGTCGATGGCAGACCTTATTACTCCCTTTTTATCACATGGTTGGAATGTTTTGCTTATAGATCAAAGAGGTCATGGTAAAAGCGAAGGTCAATATGCGTCTTTTGGTTATCATGAAAAGGGTGATCTCGATCTTTGGGTTAATTGGGTAAGGGATAGATCTGAGAAAAAGCACCAAGTTATTGGTCTTTTGGGTATTTCTATGGGAGCAGGTACGGTTTTGGAATATGCTGGTATTAATAAACATGTTAATTTTATTATTGCAGATTGCCCTTACTCAGATTTAGAAGAACTTTTAAAATACCAGATTAGGGAGATAAGAAATATACCAGCCTATCCTTTGATTAACGCTTTAGATCTAATGTTAAGAATTAGGGTTGATTTTAACATCAAAGCTGTCAGTCCTCTTAAGACAGTTAGAGAGAGTGAAATACCAATAATGTTTATTCATGGAAGTGAAGATCGCTTTGTACCGACGCAGATGTCAAAAGACTTGTATGCAATAAAAAAGGGTAAAAAGAAATTGCTCATTGTCGAAGGGGCAAGCCATGCCAATTCTTATTGGACTAATAAGAATCTTTATGAAAAAGAGGTGTGGGATTTTATAGATGAAGTTCTTACTACAGTAACTTACCCAGATTAATATTTCGGGCGGTGCAGTCTCTTAGGACTGCCTTTTTTTGGCTACTGGGAGAAGGTCAATTCTTGAAATAAAGTGTTATCGTTTATAAAAAACTATTGTAAGCTGAAGAGGATATCCATTAGGTAAGTTGAATCAACAAAAAGAATACTGACTACTATTATTGTAATTTTTATTTGGCACTAAAAATTATTTTAAGGAGTGAGTAGATAGAAAACTGCCACGATTTTTACCAAGCTAGTTAGGGTAGTGCTAAGAATCTTTTGTGAAACCGTTGCCATAATTTCCCATTGCCTTTTAAGTTTAGCAAAAGCTTGAAAAAAAGCCCTAAGGTTAAGGTTATAGAGGGCTTTTTAATAGTCGTTATATCCTTATTAATACTAAAAAATATTTTTCTACATCAGAAAATAGATTCAATTATTTTCTTTTGGGTATATAAAAGCTAGAGAGTTCTTTTTGGGTTTTTTTGCACAATCTTATACCCAAAACTAAAGACTTCTGTCTTCTTTACACAAGCTGTTTAGCACTCTCCTGGTCAGTTAACATTTACTTTTATCAGTCTAGCTAGAAAAGTAAAAGAAGTTTATAATGCAAATTTAACAAGGGGGAGCATATCAGTGAAAATAAAAATAAGAACCAAAATCTTGCTAGCGTTTTTAATTCTATGTCTGGTTCTGCTTGGTGTTGGATTATTAGTACTTGCAAATATGAAACAACAAAGAACAAAATTTGAAGAAGTTGTTACAGATGATGTACCTAGTCTTATACAAGTTGAAGAGATAAGAACCAAGTTTACTACTAAAATGCTAGAAGCCAGAGGCTATTTAATATCTAGGAATTCTGCTCAGAAGGCATCCTACGATGCAGCTTGCAAAGACTTTGAACAAACATTTCAAGCCATCGAACCTTTAGCTAAAGAGCTAGGGATAGAGTCACTATATTTGGAGATGCGTGATTTGGACGCAGAATATTCTAATTATTTGCAAGAGACTTTTACAATAGCCCTAACCGAGGATCTTGTGGCTGCAGGAGAATATTTAAATCAATACGGAGGCCCAGTTGTTATTAAAGCAAGTATGTTATTAAACGAATTAGAAACTAAGATCAATGAAAATGCGGATGCCAGTATCGCAGAGGCTGATAATATGCTCTACCGCTCGGTTAAGCTTATGATTATTTCTCTAATTATAAGTATGGTGCTTTCTGCTATACTGGGATATCGTATAAGTCACTATATTACTAAACCACTTAAGGCTGTTAATGAAGCTCTCACTTTGGTTGCTGAGGGGGACTTTACTGTTAATGTTCCTATTGATGTTAAGGATGAAATTGGAGATTTATGTAATAAATTAAATGTAGTTACAGCTAAAGTGTCTGAAGCTATAAAAGAAGTAAAGACTTCTTATCAAAGTGTCAGTACTGGAGCTTTGGAGATGGCCAAAGCTGTTGAGCAACAGGCTGGATCAGCTACCCAGGTTTCGCAAGCGATTGATACTATGGCCAAAGGAGCTTTTGAACAGCAAAGTAGTATTGAGCAAGCTAATGAAGTAATGAAACAACTTTCAGCTGCCATTGATCAGATAACTCAAGGAGCACAAGATCAAGCTCAAAGCGTTGATAGTACTTTCCAATTTACCCAAGCTGTAATCAGTGATTTAGCTCAGGTAAATAGCTTTATTCAATCCATCGATACCGATGTCAAAGCTAACGCCGATGCTGCCAAACAAGGTAGAGATGGCAATTTACAGGTTTATAACTCCATGCAGAATATCGAAAGAGGTATCAGTGAAGCTATTAAAAGCGTAAAACTTCTTGAAGAAGGTTCCAAAAAGATAGGTGCTATTGTGGAGATTATTAACGATATCTCTGATCAAACAAATCTCCTGGCCTTAAATGCAGCTATTGAGGCAGCCAGAGCCGGTGAACATGGGCGTGGCTTTGCCGTGGTAGCAGACGAAGTAAGGATTCTGGCAGGCAGGACCAGAGAATCTACCAACGAAATTGCAGGTATTGTTAATGAACTTGGTACAGCCATTAACTCTGCAAGCGAAGCAGTTGAGCTAAGTAAGCTAAATGTAGCCGAGGGGACCGAAGTTTCAGAACAATCTCGCCAGATGCTGGATTTAATTGCTACTAGTGCACAAAAGATAAATGCTAGAATAGAT
>JAHDNZ010000065.1 GCA_018435125.1 Bacillota bacterium
AAAATTTAGCTTAATTTTCCGGTGATTTTAGCAAAGAGGACCCACCTGTTCCCATTCCGAACACAGAAGTGAAACTCTTTAGCGCCGATGGTACTTAAGTGGCGACGCTTAGGGAGAGTAGGTCATTGCCGGATATTTTTTAGCCCCTCAAGCTCTGCCTGAGGGGCTAAAATCATGAGTAGCGGCATTTCAAGAGTGAAAGTTTTCTATTAGTATAAAACAAGGGACTCAAATAGGTCCTTATTTGCAAAGATCCCAAATAGAGGTAGTTCTTAGAACTTGGAGTTAGCAGGGATTACGCTTCGGATGCTGAATCAGCTAATAGCGGAGGTGTAAAGAAAAAGAATGAAAAAGCTAAGTATCGTAATATTAGCTCTAAGTTTTCTTGCTTATCCACTAATGGCTGATTCTTTAAATGATGTACATCAAGCTATTTTACAAAGAGATCTTGATACAGCTAAAATCAAAGCAGACAATAAACAAGAAGGTTTAATTTTGACAACAATTGCCTATAAAGAATACTTGAATCTTTTAGCCGAGAGTCTTATTGTTTTATCACAAGATAAAAGTACAGAGACAATTTGTGATCATATTATTACAGAATTTACAAATAGCAGAGCAATTTACAACCAATTATTAGCCAAAATAGATAAAACCAAAGCCGGTTCAATCTGGCAGGCGGTATTAAATCCACCATTAACATTAAGTACCGACCTAGAAGTTGGAGCCAAAAAATATAGCACTTATCTTTTAAATATAACGGCCAAGAAATATCCCTCTGATTATTTCGAGGTTAAGGAGATAGTTTTAGGTTATTTGCCAATCGCATATGAGACGCGTCTACTATTGCTGTCAGTTAATCCTCCCGCAAAAGAAGATTTGTACAAGGTACTACGTGAAAATAAGATCTCCGAGTTGGAGCTAGACTGGCAGAAAATCTGGCAGGATTTAGCGAATTAAAGAAACTAGGTCTATTTAATGCAGGAAAATAAGCCTTGGCAAAGAACCTTTAATAAGTTAGTGGCTGCAGTTAATCCTGTATTCTGTATATTTTTTAATTTACCTGTCGTGTCCACTGACTCATAAACTATTTGTTTGTTTTTACAAGTAATAAAAGCAAACAAATTAAATAATTTTAGCGAGGTTATGAAACGAGCCTAATACTAGCTTTAAATTGCTGGTAAAAGTCTTAGGGAAATTTCACCCCTAAGAACACCACCACAAAGATAGCAGGTCTATTCTATTTTTGAGGTGGGAGTTTCAATGTAGTTTTTTTATGTCTATTTAGGCAGAAAATGTTTAATAGGAGGTAGAGAAAATGGCAGATATCCTCGAGATCCGCTGGCATGGCCGTGGTGGACAGGGTGCTAAAACGGCTGCTCTGCTAATGGGCGAGTCTGCTGCTGAAGCAGGCAAATATGTACAAGCATTTCCTGAATACGGCCCAGAACGCATGGGAGCTCCGGTTACAGCATATAACCGCATTAGTGCTAACCCTATTCGTCTTCATTGCAGTGTAGAAAATCCCAAATACGTAATCGTACTTGATCCAACTTTCTATGGTGCTGTTGATTTTACAAGTGGTATTAGAGATGGTGGAGCCATCCTTATTAATACTAGTGAATCACCGGCTGAGTGGAAAAAGAAGCTAGATTTTGGCGGCAAAAATATTAGTATTTTTACGGTTGATGCCTCTAAGATTTCCAAGGAAGAAGTAGGAGGGAATTTCCCCAACACTCCTATGCTTGGAGCTTTAATTAAAGTTTCTAATGTCTTAGATGTTGAAGAAGCTTTAACCGCTATCCGTTCAAAGCTTACAGTCAAGTTCCGTAATAAACCTGAAATGATCGACAAAAACCTCAAAGCAATCCAAAGATCCTTTGAGGAGGTGCAAAGTGAATGACCACTAAAAAGATAATTGCTCCAGATGCAAAGTGGCAAGAGATTCCCATGGCAGGAATTATTCCTACAGCAGGTACAGCAAAAGAGTTTAAAACTGGTGACTGGAGAACTCGCAAACCAATTCATAGCGAAGAAAAATGTATTAATTGCCTTCGCTGCTGGGTCTATTGCCCGGATTCTTCGATCTTAGTTAAAGATGGTAAGGTTACCGGTATCGATTATGATCACTGCAAAGGGTGTGGCATCTGTGCCAAGGTATGCCCAGATAAAGTAAAAGCAATTACCATGATAAATCAAAGTGAAGAATAGATAACTATTTAATCGGGAGGGGGAAATAAGCATGAAGATTCGTCATTCCCTTACCGGCAACGAAGCAATGGCTGAAGCTATGCGTCAGATTAATCCTGACGTTGTTGCTGCTTATCCTATTACTCCGCAAACAGAGATTGTGCAGCTCTTCTCCAATTCTGTTGCCGATGGAAAAGTAAATACAGAATTTGTTACCGTTGAAAGTGAGCACAGTGCTATGAGTGCCACCATTGGTGCTTCTGCTGCCGGTGCTCGTGCCATGACTGCAACCTCAGCCAATGGCCTAGCTTATATGTGGGAGGTTGTCTACATTGCAGCTTCAATGAGGCTTCCCATTGTTATGCCGGTTGTAAACCGTGCTCTCAGCGGACCTATCAATATTCACTGCGATCACAGTGATACAATGGGTGCAAGAGATTCAGGCTGGATACAGATTTATTCTGAGAACAGCCAGGAAGCTTATGACAACCTGATTCAAGCGATTCGCATTGCTGAGCATAAAGATATTCAGTTGCCGGTTATGGTATGTATGGATGGTTTTATTATCAGTCACGGTATGGAAATTATCGAAGCTGAAGATGACGAAACCGTACGTAAATTTATTGGTGTACGCAAGCCACAATATTCACTATTAAATAAAGATGAGCCTGTTACTATGGGTCCTCTTGATCTACAGGACTTTTATTTTGAACACAAAAAGCAACAGGCCGAAGCCATGAAAAACTCTGCCCAGGTAATTTTAGATGTGGCCAAAGAGTGGAAAGAGATGACCGGCCGCAGTTACGATATGCTTGACGAGTATTGTATGGAAGATGCCGAGATAGCGATTGTGGCTATTGGTTCTGCTGCCGGCACAGCTAAAGTTGCCGTCGATGCCCTAAGAGCCAAAGGTGTTAAAGCCGGTTTAGTCAAAGTTCGCGTTTTCCGTCCTTTCCCCAAGGAAGAAATAGCCAAAGCTCTGGCAAAAACTAAAGCTGTAGCTATTATGGATAGAGCAGAATCCTTTGCGGATTTTGGCGGTCCTTTGTTTAGGGATATTAGAGCCAGTCTCTATGAGTATGATCTAAGGCCAAAGACAGTTAGTTATGTTTATGGTCTTGGTGGTAGAGATGTCACCTTAGATACCATTAACCAAGTTTATGCAGATCTTGAGCGCCTAGTAAAAGGTGAGCAGATTCCAATGCTCAATCACCTAGGCGTTAGAGAGTAGGGGGTGAATAAAAATGGCAGTTAATCTTAAAGAACTTTCCGCCAAAGAACCTATTTTGACATCGGGTCATCGTGCTTGTGCCGGCTGTGCAGCTCCAATTGTCGTACGCCAGGTTCTTATGGCTTCTGATAAACCGGTTGTAGTTGCAAGTGCTACAGGCTGTTTGGAAGTTACTACTTCAATCTATCCTTATACGGCTTGGAATGTTAACTTTATTCACAATGCGTTTGAAAACTCAGCGGCTACTATGTCAGGAGTGGAAGCTGCTTTTACCTCATTAAAGAAACAAGGTAAAATCGAGGGAGATTTCAACTTTGTAGCCTTTGGCGGTGATGGTGGCACTTATGATATAGGTTTCCAATCACTTTCCGGTGCTATGGAACGTGGTCATAATATGCTTTATGTTTGCTATGACAACGGTGCCTATATGAATACAGGTATTCAAAGATCTTCCGCTACCCCGATGGGAGCAAATACAACTACTACACCTGTAGGTAAAAAATCTACCGGTAAAAAACAATATCGTAAAGATTTAGCCGAAATAATAGCATCACATCATATTCCTTATGTAGCTCAAGCTTCAATCTCCAACTACCGCGACCTAATTGAAAAAGCTCAAAAGGCTTTTTCCATCGAAGGCCCAAAGTTTCTCAACGTTTTGTCGCCCTGTCGGTTAGGTTGGGGCTTTAATCCAGAAAACACGGTTGACCTGGCTCAGCTTATGGTAGACAGCTGCTTCTGGCCTCTTTTTGAGGTTGTTGAAGGCAAGTGGAA
Organism: Bacillota bacterium; assembly: GCA_018435125.1. Taxonomy (GTDB): domain Bacteria; phylum Bacillota; class DTU065; order DTU065; family DTU065; genus JAHDNZ01. The sequence goes on from JAHDNZ010000065.1 coordinate 4,196, forward strand.
GTTGACCTACAAGCCAAAGAACAAGCCCAGTATCGAAGAGTGGATGAAGCAACAAGCTCGCTTCAAGCATCTATTCAAGAGTGAAGAAGGCAAGCAAGTTATTGCCAATGCTCAGGCTGAAGTCGATGCTCGCTGGGAACAGTTACTGGCTCGCGAAACTCTTTAAAAAAAGGGATCGGTCTATAAGCCGATCCTTTTTAGTACATATCAGTAAACTGAGGTGTCTTGGATGCCTAAATGCATAATCTGTAATAAAGAGACAAAGACAGAGATCCTAGTTGGCGAACATGGAATTTGTTTACAATGCGAAAAAACAATCTTAAGCCTAGACCCTGAAAATAACTATTACGCTGAAATGCTAAACAAACTCCGCCCTTTTGCTAAAATGGTTTTGTGCTCTTTCCAGAAAGAACAGGAAAATGCTGCGAATTCAAATTCAGGTGATTGTGATGAGACAAAATGAAACTCCCTTTTTAGATGCAGTTCTAAATTATATAAAAAAAGGAATTATTCCCTTCCATACACCTGGGCATATACAGGGGCGGGGTGTGAATAGAAAATTCCTTGAGTTTTGGCCAAAGGCTCTGGCAGGTGATCTGGCAGAGGTAGAGCATCCAAAGTCACATCATGACTATGATGCAGTCAGAAAAGAAGCAGAGGATCTTTTAGCTGAGCTTTATGGGGCTAAGCGGTCTTTTTTTCTTTGCAATGGTACAACTGAAGGAATCCAAGCTCTGTGTCTAGCATTTTTAAAGGAAAATAGTACTGTATTATTACCCCGCAACGCTCATCGTTCAATAGTAGGCGGTTTAATATTGACTGGAGCCAAGCCAAGGTGGGTGTATCCCCGAGTAGATCAGAGCTGGGGGATGGCTACAGTTGTAGATACAGAGACTTGGCTTGAGGAATCCCGAGGAGTTGACGCTGCTTTCCACCTTTATCCGAACTATTTTGGCATGTGTCAGGATTTGGAAAATCAGGTGCTCGACAACGTGCCAAATTTAGTAGATGAAGCTCATGGGCCTCATTTTCAATTTTCTGACAGACTCCCACCCTGTGCTTTAGAATATAATATTACAGCTGCAGTACAAAGCACTCATAAGATTCTTTCGTCTCTAACCCAAAGTTCCTGGATGCATGTAAAAATAGAAACAGCTGTTTTGAAAATAGAAAAAGCCTTAAGTATAATAGAAAGTACCAGCCCTAATTTCTTATTATGGGCATCTTTGGATGCAGCTAGAGCTCTAGAGGCCGAAAATCCTAAACGTTTTGATGATTTAATTGAGCGAGTAAATAACCTTAAAGCTGAGATTAAGCAAATTGAGGGTCTAAAGATTTTTGAACTTGATGGACATGAGGAAATTAAAGCAATCGACCCCTTAAAGCTTATTATCAGTGCAACTGATTTGGGCCTAAACGGCTTTGAGTTAAAAGATGAACTAAGATTAAGAGGCATTATGCCCGAACTTGCAGAAACTGGTTGGGTTTTATTCATTATAACGCCATCTCATCAAAAACAAGAATTAGATAGCCTGAAACAGGCTTTAGAGGATATTGCCAGAGGAATGAATAAAGTTAAAAGTAGTAATCATAAGTTCACAGACTATCCCCGCTTAAAAGCCAGACTAACTCCGAAAGAAGCTTTCTTTAGTGCCGGAGAGAGTAAGGACCTAACAAAAACAAACGGACTAATTGCAACGGAGATGGTAGTGCCGTATCCTCCCGGGATTCCTCTTGTTATGCCCGGAGAAGAGATAACCAAAGAAGTCATAGAATTGATTCAATACTACCAAAGCTTAGGCTGGTTTATTCGCGGTTTGGAAGATAAAACAGCTAAAAAAATTCGCGTACTATAATAATTTAAGGTGGTATTATGACCAAGAATATAACAGACGATCTTGATGTACTTGTAGGCGTTTTGCCACAAAGAATTCAAATGGCCCTCAACACCCCCAAGAAGGATCAGCTCCTGGAGGTGGTTTTGGATTTAGGCCGTCCACCTGAAGCGCGTTTTCCGGAGAGCTTTATTTATCTGGATGAATCTCCTGTAACCAAAGCAGAATTAGCTGAGGTTTTAGATAAAATCGGTCAATTTGGTTCCGATAACCGTGCTGGCATTGAAAGAACATTGCATCGGATCTCAGCTTTAAGAAACCGTCGTGGAGATATTATAGGTCTTACCTGTAGGGTAGGACGGGCAGTAATGGGAACTATTGACATTATTGAAGACATTGTTAAAAAGGGCAAGTCTCTACTTCTACTAGGTAAACCCGGGATAGGGAAAACTACCATGTTAAGAGAGATTGCCAGGGAACTTGCTACAGAAAAACGGGTAGTTATTGTCGATACCTCTAACGAGATTGGCGGGGATGGAGATATTCCACATCCGGGTATTGGCAAAGCCAGACGTCTCCAGGTACCAAGACATGATCTTCAATATCAGGTAATGATTGAGGCTGTAGAAAATCACATGCCTGAGGTTATTGTAATAGATGAGATAGGCAATTCTTTTGAGGCTGATGCGGCCAGAACCATTGCTGAGCGCGGGGTAATGCTAATCGGTACGGCGCACGGTATAACCTTAAAAAACATCATCTCTAATCCGGCTTTAGTCGATTTAGTCGGAGGGATTCAAAGTGTTACCTTAGGAGACGAAGAAGCGAGACGACGCAACTCCCAAAAGACTATCCAAGAGAGAAAACAGCAACCAACGTTTGAAATAGTTATTGAAATAATAGATCGCGATACTTTAGCAATTATTGAAAATGTTGCCGAGGCAGTAGATGCGTTATTATTAGGAGAATCAATAGTCTATGAGATTAGAAAAAGAGACGCTTTGGGTCTTGTTGTTATTGAAGAAGCAGAGATAATACCACCTAAAAAAAATCGTACTATTCGAAATATCTATCCCTATGGGATCAATCGCAACAAAGTTTTTGAGGCGATAAGTGAAATAAAAGCACCCCTCAATATTGTTCGCAATCTCAAAGATGCTGATTTGGTTTTAACCTTAAAAGGTCAGTATAGTAAATTGCCGCAAGATATTAGAGAGGCTGAAGCCAAAGGAATGCCGGTTAAGGTTATCAGAAGCAATACGGCTATACAGATATCAAATGCTATTATAGAAATAGCACCTCAAAAAAGCGAAGAATAAGTGGTAGAAAATGGCGCCAAAACTAGGCTAGTAAATGCGCCAAGATTTACCTTAGGAAAGGAGAACAAATACTTGGCAGGATTATTTTTAAGCTTTGAAGGTATTGATGGTTGTGGTAAAAGTACCCAAGCTAAGCTTTGTTATGATGCTTTATGTAAAAAAAATATAAAAGCTTATTTAACCCGAGAACCCGGGGGAGAAAAAGTAGCAGAGAGTATAAGAGAGATTCTCCTTTTTTCGAAAGAAGAGATAGTTAAAGAAACTGAAGTGCTTCTCTATGCAGCAGCAAGATCTCAACACGTACGGAAGATAATTGCACCTAAATTAGATCAAGGTGATGTGGTTGTCTGTGATCGCTTTGTTCATTCGTCTATTGCCTATCAAGGTTATGGACTGGGTTTGGAACTAAAAACTATCTGGGATATTAACTCATTGGCTATGGGATCTACTTTTCCAGATATTGTATTTTTATTTGATCTAAGCGTAAAGGAAGCTTTTTTAAGATCAAAAGCGCGTCAGGAAGTTTTAGATAGCAGGGAGTCAGGTTTAAGTAGCGAACCCCTTAAAAAAGATCGGATTGAAAATAGAGGCTATGATTTTTATGAGAAAGTCAGAGCCGGGTTTTTAGAAATGAGCCAAGATCCTCGGGTTAAGATCTTAGATGCGACAAAACCCGTAGAGGTTTTACACACAGAGGTAATGAATATTATCTGGAAGGAACGGCAAGGAGGTGCCACTTCATGAAACTTATCATTGCTGTGGTTCAGGATCAAGATATTCCTTTGCTTTTAGATAAGCTGATGGATGAAAAGATTAGAGCTACCAAATTAGCTAGTACAGGTGGATTTCTAAGGCAAGGCAATACCACATTGCTAATTGGTGTAAGTGAAAACATGGTTGAAAATGTAATTGATATTATTAGGATTACTTGTTCTGCGAAGGAACAGATGATTACACCTCTAGTAAGTGATCTTAGTCGTAGTATACCAGATTTTATCCCTCAGCCTGTCCAAGTAAAAGTTGGTGGAGCGACAATATTTGTGGTTGATGTCGATCGTTTCGAGAAGGTCTAAAGATGAGTGTCAAAATCAAACGCGCTGATGAATCAATACGAGGTCAAGAGTTAAAAGCTGCTAAGCATCAAAAGATTTTAGGCACTGAGAAGAACTTCATGGGTATGTTAAAAGACGAGGCTAAAAATGCCAATCGTGATCAGTTGCAAAAACTGCTTCAAGAAGTAGATGAGCTTGGTGGTCGTTTGGCAGAGGATTTATCTTTACAGACCTTAAAAGCCTACCGTGATTCCATTAGAAAATTTGTCTATTTAGCTTTAAGGGGATCTTATGAAATTAAGGATGAAGTAGGTATTGACAGCTTCGGCTCTGCTAGATCTTATAAAATAGTTAAAAAAGTTGATGAGTCTCTTGAGGAGTTAACTCAAATAATGTTAAAAAGACACTCAGCTCAGCTAGATATTGTAGCTCGGGTCAGTGAAATTAGGGGACTTTTGATTGACTTAACGGGGTGAGGCTGCCAAGCAGCCTCACTTGTCTCTTATTACTATTAAGAGGGGATAAAATTGTTTGAAAGAGTAATTGGACAAGCTAAAGCTAAGCGAATTCTTTCTAGAGCTATAAAAAAAGGTTGCCTTAGTCACGCCTATCTCTTTCAGGGATTAACCGGTGTAGGAAAGACAACTATGGCAAAAGAGCTGGCTATGGTATTGAATTGCATTTCTAAAACCGGTTGTGGAGAATGCAATAACTGTTATCGTATTAAACAAGGACTCTATCCGGATGTACTTTTATTAAAACCCGAAGGGCCAAGTATCAAAATTGATGAAATTCGAGCTTTGACCAATTTTATGGGAAAAAGCAGTTACGAGGGCAGCGTCAAAGTCGGCATTGTTTGTAAGGCTGAAAAAATGCGAGATGAGGCAGCCAACTGCTTACTTAAGACCCTCGAAGAACCTCCGGATAACTCACTTCTAATTTTAACCACAGAAAACCAGTATTCAGTTTTGCCCACTATTCGCTCCAGGACTCAAAGGGTGGATTTTCAGCGGTTAAGTACGGAGGAGATCACCGGTTTTCTTAATAATAAGGGAGTAGACCCTAAAGAGTCGCTAAAACTGGCTGAGTATTCGGGTGGGTCTCTTGGTAAAGCACTAAGCTTACAAAATTCTCCTGCGATGCAGGAACTCTTCCAAAAAGCGAACCAAGTTTTAGAAGAGCTTACCAGATTAAAACCACCTGAAGTGATAGCCTTAAGCTCAGATTTAGGCAAAGATAGAATGCAAACCTTACATTTTTTAGAACTTTTAGGCGATGCTTTGAAAGCCAGAGGTATTAAGCAGGATTTTAGTATGGTCTTCGGGAAACAATACTCAATAACCCAAATCGCTGCTATTTTAAATAGTCTGGAGGAATTAAAACTATATATAGAAGGCTATGGGAATGCACAGTTAGCGTTAGAGGGTTTATTTATTAGAATCTGTCGTTTAAGTGAGGTTTAAATATATGGTAAAAGTTGTGGGTGTAAGGTTCAAAGAAGCTGGCAAGATATACTATTTTAGCCCCGGTGAGTTGGAAATAAACCAAGGTGATGCCGTGATCGTGGAAACGGCTCGAGGGGTAGAGTATGGTGATGTTGTTATTGGCCAAAAAGAGGTGGAGGACAACGAGATTATTCAACCGCTAAAAGAGGTTATGCGCAAAGCAGAACCTGAAGATAAGGTAATTGTAGCTGAGAATAGGCAAAAGGAAAAAGAAGCTTTTGAGATCTGTCTTGAAAAAATTGACAATCATAAACTGCCGATGAAGCTTATTGATGTTGAGTACACTTTCGATCGCAAAAAAGTTATCTTTTACTACACTGCACCAGGCAGAGTGGATTTTAGAGAGTTAGTTAAAGATCTGGCAGCTGTATTTCGTACCAGGATCGAGCTTAGGCAGATTGGGGTACGCGATGAAGCTAAAATGATCGGTGGTTTGGGCCCATGTGGAAGAGGCCTTTGTTGTGCTACTTTCTTAGGCGATTTTGCACCGGTTTCTATTAAAATGGCTAAGAAACAAAGTCTTTCTTTAAACCCTAGTAAAATTTCGGGTGTCTGTGGTAGATTGATGTGTTGCTTGAGATATGAATACGATGTGTATGAAGAAGGTGGCTTGGGTCTTCCAGATATGAGCGCCATTTTACACATCGCCGAGATGGATCTAAATGAAGATGAAGAGATAGTTTTAGATGACGAAGAGTGGGTTGATGATAGTAACGAAATTCGGCCCAAGGAATCACCAAGACCTAAAGGAAATAGAAAGCATCCCAATAAACGTAAATCACCTAAAACAAGTTCAGATGCAGATAAATAAGCGGTGTAAATTAGGTGGTGTGGGTAGGTGAACTTTCCCCAGATTAATGAGAAAATAGAACCCAATACACTTTATATAGTTGCAACTCCCATTGGCAATTTAAATGACATTACCTTAAGAGCTCTTTATATACTAGAAAATGTTGATTTAATTGCTTGTGAGGATACAAGAAGAACAGCTTTATTGTTAAAACATTATGGCCTTGAAAAGCCACTAATTAGTTTTCACAGTCATAGTAGTCCTAAAAAGTTTGAGGAGATTAAAGAACGGTTAAAAACAGAGACTATCGCTCTAGTGAGTGATGCAGGTACACCCTGTATCTCAGATCCAGGAGCTAAACTAGCAGCCTACCTTTTGGAAGAGGAAATGGCACTGATTCCAATTCCAGGGCCAGCGGCAGTAATTACGGCCGTAAGTGCTTCAGGGTTAGATACCAGAGAGTTTACTTTCCGAGGGTTTTTAGGTAAAAAAGGTCTTCAAAGTAAAGTTAAAGAGATATTAATGTACAAGGAGATTCAGGTTGTCTACGAATCACCGCAAAGGCTTCTGGATTTGCTTGCTATTATAAAAACCCTAGCTCCTAGGCGAAGATTAGTGGTAGCTAGGGAGATAACCAAACTACACGAAGAGTTTTTTAGAGGTAGTGCCACTGAAGGCTATGACTACTTTCGAACCAAAGAAATAAAAGGTGAATTAACGCTTATTATAGCCGGAAATGATAATAATAATGATTGTAATGAAGCAGAGATTAGGCTAGAGCTACAAAAGGCTTTAAACGAAGGTAAGAGCTTGCGTGAAACGGCCAAGGAATTATCTCTAAAATATGGTGTGGCTAAGAATCTCATTTACGATATAGGCCTGAAACTAAAACCTTAAAAAGATCTTGACGAAAACCGTCACAGGTGGTATGTTTCTTTATAAGAAAGGCTATGAAAAAGAAGAGTAGGCAAAGTGGATTTTTTTCAGAGAGCCGGATTTAAGGTGCAAGCCGGTAAGATCCTAACTGCTGAACATGGCTTTTGAGCTAGAAGCTGAAGAAAAAGTAGGCTATCTCGGGAGTGCCCGTTAACGCACTAGGGTATAATATTTGTACCTGACAAGAGAGTTCGCTAATAGACACTAGCGAAAAGTAGGGTGGTAACACGGGTACTTACTCGTCCCTTTTTGGGGGCGAGTTTTATTTTTGGTAGAAAAAAGGAGGTTATACCCATGGAAACTTTAGATAAGAACACTTACTACATTACAACCCCAATCTATTATCCCAGTGATAAGCTGCATATCGGGCATGCTTATACTACAACAGCCGCTGATGCTTTGGCTAGATTTAATCGTCTGAGGGGTAAGAAAGTTTTCTTTTTAACAGGTTCAGACGAACATGGACAAAAGATTCAACGTATCGCAGACGAAAAAGGTCTTTCACCTAAAGCATATGTAGACCAGATCGTGGCCACATTTCAATCTCTCTGGAACCGTCTTAATATTAGCTACGACGATTTTATTCGTACCACTAATAAAGACCATGAAACGCTAGTGCAAAGGATTTTTGCGATTCTTTATGAAAAAGGAGATATCTATAAAAGTTCTTACAAAGGCCTCTATTGTACACCTTGTGAAGCTTTTTGGCTAGAAAGACAAACCACAGACGGGAAGTGCCCTGATTGTGGACGCCCTGTAGAAGAGGTAGAAGAAGAAAGTTACTCTTTCCGCCTTTCAAACTACAGCGACAAATTACTTGAATACTATAAAACACATCCTGGTTTTATCCAACCAGAGGCGAGCCTCCATGAAATGGAGAGCTTTATTAAAAGTGGTCTGGAAGATCTTTGTGTTTCCAGAACGGCGGTCTCTTGGGGTATACCGGTGCCTTTTGATAAAAAACATTCAATATATGTCTGGTTTGATGCCGTTATCAACTATTTGTCAGCTTTAGGTTTTCTAACTGCACAAGATAATCGATACCAGAGTTTTTGGCCGGCTGATCTACATTTAGTGGGTAAAGAAATCATGAGATTTCATACCATTATTTGGCCAGCAATCCTAATGGCCTTAGATATCCCCTTGCCAAAGACAGTCTTTGGTCATGGCTGGTTAGTTATTGAAGGCGAAAAGATGTCCAAATCTAAAGGTAATGTGGTAGATCCCAACCTATTAATTGACGAGTTTGGTGCTGACGCTATCCGCTATTTTCTGCTGCGTGATATCACCTTTGGCTCTGACGGGAACTTCTCCAGAGATGCTCTAATTCGGCGTATAAATGCTGATCTAGCCAATGATCTTGGCAATTTACTTCACCGGACCAGTTCCATGTATGAAAAATATTTCCCCAAAGAGATTCCTGAGTTGGCTGAAGAGTTAGGGGAGGAAAAAGACTTAGCTGACTTTGCAGCTCAAATTATCCTTGAATTTGAAACAGCCATGGATGCCCTAGAGCCCCATATTGCGCTAGAAAAACTGTGGACACTTATTCGCAGGACTAATAAATATCTTGACACCACTGCTCCTTGGACTCTGGCCAAAAACAAGGATTATTCAAGGCTCGCCCGGGTTTTGTATAGTGTAGGGGAAGTTTTAAGAATAGTCTCTATACCATTAAGTGCGGTTATACCAACTTCAGCAGCCAAAATTAGAGCCCAGTTGGGTTTGCCAAAAGACTGTTTCTGGCAGGAGGCTAAGATCTGGAACGGCTGGGAAGAAGATAAAAGGATCATAAAAGCCGAACCCTTATTCCCGCGTATTGAAGATGAAAAAGAAACTAAAGACGATAAGCAAAATGAAGTTCCTAAAGAAGAAGAAATAGAATTTGCCGATTTTTTAAAGGTTCATCTTAAAATAGCGACTGTTCTTACCGCAGAAAGAGTTAAGGGTTCAGATAAACTGCTACGCCTTGAAGTCGATCTGGGCAATGAAAAACGCCAGATTGTAGCAGGTATTGGCAAGGCCTATGAGCCAGATAGCTTAATTGGGAAGCAGCTGGCTGTGGTTACTAATCTTAAGCCCCGAAAAATAATGGGCTTTGAATCCCAGGCTATGATTTTAGCTGCAGAAGACGCAGGTAATCTAGCTGTCTTAAATCCTGAAAAGCTTGTCAAAGCAGGCTCAATAGTAGGATGACCTCCTCGATTGACTCGGAGCATAAGAGCTGTTTTATTGACAGCCACTGCCACTTAGAAGATGAGGCCTATGATTTTGACCTAGATGAAGTCTATAGAAGAGCTCTTAAAAACAATGTTGGTATTATGATATTAGCGGGATCAGATATAGAGACTTCGGCCAAAATTGTCGATCTTACCGCAAAATATGAAGGTGTATTCGGTGTAGTCGGTGTGCATCCTCACGAAGCAGGTAAGGTTACTAAAAACTATCTTTACGAGCTCGAAAGCCTACTTTTAGAACCTAAAATTTTAGGTATTGGAGAGATTGGTCTTGACTACTACTACGATAATTCACCTAAAGAGATCCAAAAGCAGGTTTTTTTAGAACAACTAGAGCTGGCAGCTAAATTAGAGAAGCCTTTTGTTATTCACAGTCGTGATGCTAGTTTTGACACTCTGGAGATAGTAAGGAAAAAGGGTTATCATAACGGCCTTTTTCACTGCTATTCCTATAGCTTAGAGACTCTGGATGAGATTATATCGCTGGGGTATCATATCTCTTTAGGGGGAGCAGTTACTTTTAAAAATGCTAAAAAGCCAGTTGAAGTAGCAGCTAAAATTCCCTTAGATAGACTGCTTTTAGAGACAGATGCTCCCTATCTGACACCGGTTCCTTTCAGAGGCCAAAGAAACGAACCGAGCTATGTGGTAGAAGTAGCTAAAAAGATTGCTGCTATCAAAGGCCTTACTACCGAAGAAGTAGCTAAAGCTACTTATAATAATACCCTGAGGTTTTATCAGCTAAGCTAGTAAACCTTAACCATCGGATTTTAACTGGTCATCTCAAATAAAAAAAGAGGAGAAGCCAAAAAGCCTCTCTTCTTTTAAGTTAGTCGCAATTAGACAAAAGTGCCATTTGTAAAAAGCATAAAGAGTAGTTAATAAACGCATCCTCCTGGTAGAAGGGTGTGAAATTCTTATGAGATCAATCTGGCAGGGTTTGTTATCCTTTAGCCTGATTAACATACCGGTTAAATTATTTAAAGCTACTGAAGATCAAGACTTTCACTTCAGTCTGCTGCATAGTATCTGTCACCATCCTTTGAGATACCAGCGCTATTGTCCTTATTGTGACCAAATAGTTGAGCTAGAGCAAACTGTACGTGGTTATGAATATGAAAAAGACAGCTATGTGATTTTAAGCGAAAAGGAACTTGAAGCAGCAGCCTCCCCCAAAACAAAAACCATTGAGATACTTGCTTTTTTAGCTAAAGGAGCAGTAGATACAATCTTTTATGAAAGCACTTACTATTTACAACCCGGAACCGGTGGGGAAAAAGCTTATCATCTTTTAGGTGCGGCACTGGACAGGCAAAAAAAAGCAGCTTTCTGTCGGCTGGTTTTTCGCACCCAACCCAAGATTTGCCTAGTTGATGTAAAAGACGGTATCTTATCTCTGACCACGCTTCACTACGCAAGTGAAATCCGTTCCCCAAAAACCTTGGGACAGATACCGACTTATGAAGTAAACGAAGCCGAACTGGAATTGGCGGAACTGTTAATTACTAAACTGACTAAACCATTTATTCCTGAACAATTTCCTAATACCTATCGTCAAGCAATAGGTGAACTGGTTGAAAAAAAGCTTTCTGGGCAGGAGATTCATATTGCTCCTAAAACCCCCGAGCCACAGGTGGCTAATATTCTTGAAGCGTTGCAGGCAAGTCTAAAGAAGGTGGACAGAGATGGACTACCGGCCTATGTTCGCTGAAACCGCTCCCAAACCTTTTGACTCTTTAGCCTATATCTTTGAACCGAAATGGGATGGCTATAGAGCTCTTTTTTATACTCAAGAAAAAAGACTTATTAGTCGCACGGGTAAAAGCCTTAGCGGGTTTTTCCCTCATCTAGAAGCTATAGAGTTAAAAAGAGCGGTTATAGATGGTGAATTAGTTTGTTTACATGCCGGTCGTCCAAGTTTTAGCAGCTTGAAACAAAACCCCCAAAGTGCAGTTTTAATGGCCTTTGATCTGCTTTCCTTAGAAGGGGAAGATATTTGTCATAAACCCTTGGAACTACGTAGAAAAATATTAGAAGATCTGGTTTTTGGTCAAAGTTTGATTGGCTTTTCACCAAGCTATACAGAGGGATTAAAACTTTTTGAGGCTCTAAGTAAAGCTGGTTGGGAAGGAGTAATGGCCAAACGTAAGGGTTCTATCTACAGACCGGGCAAAAGAAGTCGAGATTGGCTTAAAGTTGTGGTTTACAAACATATTGAGGTTGTGGTCATGGAATTTTGGCCTCAAAAAGGCAGTGCACTTTTAGGTCTCTATCAAGGAGACGACTTAAAGCCCATTGGTCGGGTATTTTTAGGGTCAAAGATAAATCTAGTTAAAACTTTACAAGTTGTGGAAATTCGTTTTCGTGAATTTACCGGAGGGGCCTTGCGCCACCCCACAGTGGTTCGTTTTAGAGATGATAAAAATCCTAAGGAGTGTACTTATGACCAGCTTTTATAAGCTTTCTAATTTAGATAAAGAGCTATGGCCAAAGATTACAAAAAAGGATCTTATCAACTATCTGCTCTATGTAGGGCCGGTATTAAAAGAATATCTAAAAGAAAAACCTCTAGCTCTTTTAAGAGCACCTGATGGTATAAATAAAGCATCCTTTTTACAAAAAAACCTCCCCGATTTTGCACCTCTAACAATTAAAACCTGGGAGTTTAAACACCAAGAGAGAATAACTAGGTTTATGCTTTTAAACTCAAATCAGGATCTGGTTTACCTTGGTAACCAGGCCTGTGTGGAGATTCATTCCTGGCTAAGTACAATTTCCGAGTGGGATAAACCCTGTGAACTGGTTATAGACTTAGATCCGAAGCCTGAAGTGGAGTATAAATATTGGCAGCAGGCAGCTTTTATGATATACGAGTTACTTTTAAAAATCGGTTTAAGTAGTTACCCCAAATTAACCGGACGCAAAGGGATACATATTATGATTCCTCTTACACCCCAATACAGTTATAAGGAACTGTCACCTTTTTTAAAAGCTTTAAAAGAACTTATAGTACGTTTATGGCCTGATCTTTTTACCATCGAACTGCGCAAAGACAAGCGAGCGGCCCCTATTTTTCTAGATCTAGGCCAAAATGGTCTTGAAAAGACGGTTATTGCGCCCTACAGTCCACGCTTTGAACCTCACGGTCCGGTAGCAATCTCACTTAGTTGGGAGAGCTTTGCTAAGATGAAAGAAAAGCCTTTTTGGGGAGTGAAAAAAAAGGACTGGCCACCCCTTAATATGATTCCTACTTTGGTACAAAAGCTACCGGATTTATTCCTAGGTGCTGACAACCATTGAATTATATATCTAAATAATTGGATAACTGCTATTGACTTGACATCTAGAGAAATATATAGTGGGATAGTCTAATAGATAGGTTGCCAACCTAATTAAAAGGAAGTGAGACTATTGGATTCCAAAGGTTTGTTAGTAAGACAATTAATGGAAAACATAGTTCGTTTTAATAGAATGCATTGGAATAAGAGCCCAATACTGGGATTAACCCACAGCGAACTGGTAGTTTTACACTTTATAAAAGATTATGAAAACCATAATAGTTCCGGTATAAAAGTTTCTAAGCTTAGCCAATTGTTGAAGGTGACATCCCCTACGGTTACACAGCTTATAAAAAGCCTGGAAAAGAAAGGCTTAGTACAAAGAAATACAGCTAAAACCGATAGACGTGTGGTCTTAATAACTCTAACCAAAGAAGGAGAAAAAATAAACCAAACAGCCAGGGAAGACGTTACCGATTTCTTTACTGGTTTAGTAGACTATCTCGGTGTAGAGGAGAGCAACAAACTGAATGAACTTTTAACAAAAGTCTGTAATTATTAAACCCACTAAGACTAAAACTAGTAAACACATTCGGGAGATGATAACTTTGTTTAAATTATTAAAACACTTAAAACCATACCGGGCCTATATCGCTTTGGTTTTAGCCCTGGTATTTTTTCAATCCCTATCCGAATTATTCCTGCCAAATTTAATGGCTGATATTGTTGATACCGGGATTGTTAAAGGTGATATAAGCTATATCTTAAAAGTTGGTGGCTTAATGCTACTAGTTGCACTTGCGGGTACTATCTGTGCTGTTTTGGCCGGTTATTTCGCTTCCAAGGTGGCCATGGGATTTGGTAGGATTTTACGCCTTAAGGTCTTTAGCCAGGTAGAGAGTTTTTCCTTTCCCGAGTTTAATAAGCTTCAGACCTCTTCTCTTATTACCAGAACCACTAATGATATTACCCAGATGCAACAGTTGGTAATGGTTATGCTCCGGATGATGGTCAGTGCACCTATGATGTGTATCGGTGGCATTATAATGGCAGTTAATAAAGACGCGAAGCTATCCTTAATTATCGTAGTGATAGTTCCTATTTTAATGGTTGCCATCTATTTACTCACTAAAAAGAGCGTACCTCTTTTTAAGGCCTTGCAGGTAAAGTTAGATCGATTAAATCTTGTGCTAAGAGAATACTTAACAGGGGTTAGAGTAATAAGAGCCTTTAACCGAGTCAGCTATGAGGAAAAACGTTTTCAAGAGGCCAACCAGGATTTAACTAAGACAGCGGTGAGAGTTTTTCAAATAATGGCAGCTTTAATGCCTTTTATGATGTTGCTTCTGAACTTAACCACCTTGGTTATTATTTGGTTTGGTGGAATAAGGATTGATAATGGCTATATGCAAGTCGGCGATTTAATGGCCTTTATTCAATACATCATGCAGATAATGTTTTCGTTATTAATGTTTTCCATGATGTTTGTGATGATACCACGGGCTTCAGCTTCAGCAACAAGAATAAATGAAGTATTTGATACTGCGCCTTCAATTGTCGATTCGGATGTGGTAAAAGACGATGCCGGTAATAGAGGCAGAGGTCAAATCGAATTCAATGAAGTAACTTTTAGTTACCCGGGAGCTGAAAAACCAGCACTTAAGAATATCTCTTTTATGGCATTGCCTGGAAAAACAACAGCCATAATTGGGGGTACAGGATCCGGGAAATCCTCATTATTGAGCTTGCTGATGCGTTTTTATGATTTAGCTAGCGGCAGTATTCTGATAGATGGTGTAGATATCAGAGAAATATCTCAACAAAGTTTAAGGGCCAAGATAGGTTATGTTCCGCAAAAGCCAATCCTTTTTACAGGAACTATAGCTGATAACATTAGATATGGAAAAGAAGATGCAACTGAGGCTGAGATTTGGCAAGCGGCGGAAATTGCTCAGGCCAGAGAGTTTATTGACAGTATGGAAGACGGTATTAACTCTTATATCGCCCAGGGAGGAACCAATATCTCAGGCGGACAGAAGCAACGACTTTCAATGGCCAGAGCTCTGGTGAGAAGACCTAAAATCTATGCTTTTGATGATAGTTTTTCGGCCTTGGATTTTAAAACCGATGCTAAACTCCGGTTGGCACTTAAACAAGAAACTCTTGAGGCTACGGTTTTAATAATAGCTCAGAGGGTAAGTACAGTAATGGATGCAGATCAGATCGTAGTTTTAGATGAAGGTGAGATTGTTGGCCTTGGCAAACACAAAGAACTACTACACAGCTGCCATGTTTATCGTGAGATCGTTCAATCGCAGCTTTCCGGGGAGGAATTGGCATGAACCAAGAAAGAGATAATAAACCAGCAAGAAGACCGGGTAGGGGTCCTGGTATGGGACCGCCGATGGGAAGGCCGGTAGAAAAGGCTAAAGATTTCAAAAATTCCTTTAGAAGGCTGCTTACCTATTTAAAACCTTATAAGGTGCAATTGATTACCGTATTAATACTGGCGATTTTCAGTACTGTTTTTAGTATCTTAGCCCCCAAGCTCATGGGTAAGATCACTACTAAATTATTTGAAGGAATTATGAAAAAGCGAAGTGGTATACCGCAAGCAAAAGTCGACTTTGGCTATATTCTAAACATTATTATGATCTTGGCAGGGCTATATTTTTGCAGTGCTTTATTTAGTTACTGGCAACATTTTATAATGGCTGGCGTAGCTCAGAAAACAGTTTATAAACTGCGCAATGAAATCAATGAGAAAATGGCACGTTTACCGCTCAAGTTTTTTGATACCCATACCACAGGAGAGATACTAAGCCGTGTTACCAACGATGTGGATACCATAAGCTCTACCCTGCAGCAAAGCCTAACCCAGCTAATTACTGCAGCCGTAACTTTAATCGGTATTGTTATTATGATGTTGACTATCAGTCCTTTGATGACGCTTATCTGTTTTATCATTCTCCCACTTTCAGTATTGGTGACCAAGTTTATTGCCCCGCGCTCACAAAAATATTTTGCTAAACAGCAAGAATCACTGGGAGAATTAAATGGTCACATCGAGGAAATGTACACCGGGCACACGATTATTAAAGCTTTTGGTCAAGAACATAAAGCTATTACCGAATTTAACGCCATCAACGAAAAGCTTTACGAGGCTAGCTGGAAAGCCCACTTTATGTCAGGAATTATGATGCCTCTGATGGGGCTCATTAACAACATGGGTTATGTACTAATTTGTGTGGTGGGAGGTATCTTTGTAACCAAAAAAAGGATTACAATGGGCGATGTACAAGCTTTTATTCAATACGCCAGACAATTTACCCAGCCAATAGTACAAACCGCCAATATAGCTAACATCCTACAATCAACAGTTGCCTCTGCTGAACGGGTTTTTGAGCTTCTTGACCAAGATGAGGAAATTCAAGATAGAGCTATTACCAAAACAATTGCTTCTCCCAATGGCAATGTTAAATTTGAAAATGTTAAATTTAGTTACAAAAAAGAAGTTCCTCTAATCGACAATATGAATATTGAGGTCCAAAAAGGCCAGACAGTAGCGATTGTAGGGCCAACAGGTGCCGGGAAAACAACCCTGGTCAATTTACTGATGCGTTTTTATGAAATTGAGGCCGGCAAAATAACTATAGATGGTATCAATATCAACGATTTGCAAAGAAGTCATCTGCGTAGCATTTTCGGCATGGTTTTGCAAGATACCTGGCTGTTTAACGGTACCATCAAGGATAACATTGCCTATGGTAAAAAAGGAGCTACTTTTAAAGAAGTTGTTGCCGCGGCTAAGGCTGCTCATGCCGATCATTTTATCAGAACATTTCCTGATGGTTACAACACAGTATTAAACGAAGAAGCAACCAATATTTCCCAGGGACAAAAGCAACTTTTAACTATTGCCAGAGCAATACTAGCTGATCCGGCAATATTAATTCTTGATGAGGCTACAAGTAGTGTTGATACGAGAACGGAAATTTTTATTCAAAAAGCAATGACTGAACTAATGAAAGGCAAAACTAGTTTTGTGATTGCTCATAGGTTATCAACTATTCGTAATGCCGATTTAATTCTTGTTATGGACAATGGTAGTATTATAGAAACCGGTAACCACCATGACTTGCTTGCCAAAGGAGGCCTTTATGCGGATTTGTATAATAGCCAGTTTGCTGGGAGTAACATGGCCGGCTAAGAGTAAGTTAAAGTATTTAGCTTTTAGGTAATACAATTTATAACAATAGGTTTTAAGTATACAGCCTCCACAAAAGTGGAGGCTGTAGTGATTATAGTGTGCCACGCATGGCGATTAACTAGACGGTGAAAGTCCGTTATGGGGGTAGCAACCAACCATTAGCTCAAGGCAAGGGTGTCCACCGCGAGGTGGAATCTGAAGGAAGCCAGCGGCAAAGTTCCGACCTGAGGGACACGAACACCTATCTTTGACATACCGGGCAAAAATATATATTACCCCCCATATAGGCTTCGCGGATGATTTTGCTGTTGCATCTAAGGCAGGGTCGATCTATTGTTTTGCTGGAAAGAATAGTTTTGTAACCACCACTAGAACCAAATAAATCCTTTTCTGTATCCCGGCCACCTTTTACTGTCATTTCAGACAAGGTGCTTTTTACCGCTTGATACATTGCTTCAAATTCTTTTGTGGTAAGACTGCTCATTTTGCGTTTAGGGCGGATTTGAGCTCTAAATAAAATATCTTGCAAAACGCCATTACCTAAGCCGGGAATACGTTGTTTAGTAGCTAAAAAGGCTTTGGCCGACATATTATCATCCTGGTTATACAAAGAGGTAAAGTAATTGAGATCAAATTGCTCAGACAAGGGGCTGGGTTTTTCTTTGGCCACAAGATAATAGGGTTCATTTTCACCTTCATTAAAGGCCCATAGAGTACCATACATCTGGACACTGCAAATTAAGGAAGAAGAGTCGGCAAAATCTAGCTTTAGCTGGTGTTTTGAGGGTGGTTTTTCGCCTGGTTTAAAAAAGCGTAAATTAACACCATGACCAAATACTAGGCGTATATCAGCTACTAATATCTCTACCAGACTACCATAAGCTAGGGCTTTACCGATACATTTATCACTAAGTAAACGGTGATAATTATTAGGGTCGCCGTTAAACCAGGCGAATTTATGGGGAGATTTATTAACAGACACCTTGCAAATAGTTAAGCCTTGAATTGTTTCATTTAATTGTCTGGCCATAGTGTTGCTTTCAGGCAACTCCAACATCATCTTTCCACCTCTTTTAATATATTTAGTAAGGTTGGTCGCAGAAACAATCTTGTTTTATAAGTATTTACTAGCTTCTTTTAGGCTTAGGGGAGCAAGTTTAGCCCGGTATTTATCAATAAATGACTGTACCCATTTTGGATCGGTTTTAGAATAATCTCTAAGGCTCCAACCAATAGCTTTATTAATAAAAAACTCAGTCTGACCGAAGTTGTTTACAATAATCTTCTCTAGTAATTCTCGGTTGGTCTTTTCTTGGCGGCCGAGTTGATGATCTATAGCGATTCTTCTAAGCCAGATATTATCAGCAACACTCCAGACAAGTAAGTCCTCATTAACATGTGGATACATTAGAGCAAGATTGCCGACTATTCGATCTAATCCGTCAATCGTATCCCACCAAGATTTAGTTAATATTAGTTTTTTAATTTCGGGGAGATCCTCGATAGATAGATATTCTTTCATCAAAGACAGGTAGTCTATAGCCAGATATTGCAATTCACGATACGGACACTGCCAACAAAGAGCTATAAAATCCCAAGCTATTTTTTTTTGTTTAGCTTCCTTAAAGAACTCCTTGCAAAGTTGCTTGCGTTTTGGTGTTGGTATTCCCAAAAAAGGGAATAAGTTACGCATGTAGGCGCTCATCTTTTGAGCTTGTTCCTTATTTGCACTTTGCAAAAAACTTTGGTATAAGGCTTCAAAATCCACTCTTCCACCACCTTTATATGTAGATCGGAGAGGGCAAAGTATCTTTTAGGCAACTAACAATTAGTTTATAAATAAGTATTAGCTGTTAAATATAGTATACCTGTATTTCAAAAGGGCAATTGAATTTCAGAACAGAGGGTCTCTTATAGTGCAACGTTTTGGGTCAAAAAAACCTCTTCTTTTTTGAGAAGAGGTTTATAGCATATAAATACATTAATAACGAACCTAAGGCAATTTAGCTATTGTCTCCAGGGTATAGTCTATATCATTAAAAGAGACATCTAAATGGGTTACAAAGCGTATTACCCCCGGTTTGGAAAGACCGGCTAGGATGTTTTTTTGTCTTAGCTTTTCCAAGAGAGAGTCGGCATCGGCATAAGGAAGCATTACCATATTGGTTTCGACTTCATTGAGATTAACGTCAAGACCTAAAGCCTTTAATCCACAAGCCAACTTTTTAGCCAAGGCATGGTCTTCTTCTAATCTTTCTATATTGTGTTCTAAAGCGTAAAGACCAGCTGAAGCCAAAATGCCTGCTTGGCGCATAGCCCCTCCAAGACGCTTCCTCCAGAAACGGGCTTTATCAATAAACTCCTTTGAGCCCACTAACATTGACCCTACAGGAGCACCTAACCCTTTTGAAAGGCAAAACTGAACACTGTCCACCTCTTTGGTGTAATCCTTGACCGGTATTTTTTTGGCAACGGAGGCATTAAAGATTCTGGCTCCGTCCATATGCACTTTAAGTCCCTTAGAATGAGCAGCCTCACCGACAGAGTTAACCTCTTCTAAGCTCCAGCAAGTGCCACCGGCTCTATTATGAGTGTTTTCAAGGCAAAGCAGTTTGGTAGGAGGGAAATGCACATTCTCGGATCTAATTCTAGAGAGAACATCTTCAGTAGTCATAATTCCTTTTCTCCCTGGGACCTGGTGTAGCTGGATCCCGCCAAGTGCGGCCGAAGCACCGCCTTCATACCAGAAAATATGGGCATCGGCTTCTACTAAAACTTCACTACCTGGCTCCGTTTGTGAGAGAATGGCAATGGTATTGCCTTGAGTACCACTAGTTAGAAACAGAGCGGCTTCTTTTTCGAAAAGCTGGGCAGCATATTCTTGTAGTTGATTGACTGTAGGGTCTTCACCATAAATATCATCACCGACTTCAGCCTCGGCAATAGCTTTTCGCATGGCTAAAGAAGGTTTAGTTACGGTATCACTACGGAGGTCGATAAGCAAAGGTCTCATCTCCTCAAAAAAGGGTTTATTTTATCTCAAGATCACAGATAATCGGGTTGTGATCTGAAATGCTTTCGTTTTCAACAACGACCTGTGCTCCAAGAACCCTAAAATGTGAGCTAAGAAGGATATGGTCGATGGCATCGGTTGCCCTATCACCATTGGGGTAACTAAGAGCAGGTTCAATAGCTTCCAGACCATTTTGAAGGAAACGCAGTGGTTTGAGAGCTTCGGAATAGAATGAATTATTAAAGTCGCCAAGGACAATTACCGGTAGATCACTTTGGGCTTTTATAGCCTGAGCAATCTGCTCGGCTTGCTTTCTTTGTAAGTCCGAAACTGTAGAGAAGTGTAAGGAAAAGACGCGTATTCCATTGGTTACCGATTGTAGGCAGGCTCTTGGTTCAATAACCCAGGCTTGTTCACCAGCAAGGTTGTAATCACGGACATAAAGGTGATGAACTTTTTCGATTTCAACTGCTTTTTTAGCGAACAAGCAATGCCCATATTGAGCCTTTTCGCCTTGCTCCAAGGGACCTTGATAGGAACAGGCGTAACCACCATATAAGCCAAGAGAATCTTGGAGAAATTGAAATTGATCAACAAATCCGGTGCGTTTACGATCCCTATCAACTTCTTGTAAAGCAACAATATCTGGATCATATTTTTTTACCAGATCTGCTACAGCTTCTAAACCTTTACCCCAACCTACCTGTATGTTATAACTCATTACTCGCATTTTATTACCTCCAGATGAGCAGATTACTTTGATGCATTAGAGATTAGTCTTTAAAATCCTTTTATTTATTAGGGAAAAGTCGTCCGGCGAACCCGGACGACTTTGGGGGGAAAAGAGGATTGTTACTTGCAATTAGACGCTGTTGCGAACTATTAGTTCAGGTTCAAACAGCATAGACGAAATTGGTTCTCCCTCAATAGCCCGAAGTAGTGAATCCATAGCTATCTTGCCTAGTTGTTCTTTAGGTTGGGAGATAGTAGTAAGAGGCGGATCGATCTTATCCGCTATATAAAGATTGTCATAACCGACAACAGCGATATCTTCAGGAACTTTAAGACCATTTTGCCTAAAATACTTTATAGCACCCCAGGCGACCATATCTGCAGTGGCAAACAACGCTGTAGGTCTTTTAAAGTAGGGTTGGTTTAATAAAACTTTGGCAGCTTCATATCCACTTTCCCAGGCATAGCCTGTTTCTACAACCAGTTGTGTTGAGGGATCAATACCATTATCGACAAGTGCCTTTTTGTATCCGGCTAGACGTTGAATTCCGTGACAGTCTAAGACATTAGCACCTGAAAAATGGGCAATTTTGGTATGCCCTTTTTTAATTAAGTATTCTGTCGCTAAATAGCCACCTTTAAATTGATCGACTAAAAAGGCCGGAGCAGCAACGCTTTCGAGCTGGTTGTAGATCTGTAGCAGTTTGGTTTCAGCTGCTACTTCTCTAAAAACCTCATCTGGTTTTTGGTTAAGTGGTAGCCAAAGGATACCATCAACCCGCTTTTCTTTAAGAATACGGAGATATTCAACATCTTTGGCGGTATTGCTCATGGTAGTATAAACAAGGATGCTATAACTATATTCTTCAGCTATTGATTGAATACCCATAAGGGTATTGGCTAAAAAGGAGGCAGCAATATCAGGAACAACAAGCCCGACTAAATTGGTTGTCTTTCCTTTAAGACCACGAGCAATTAAACTTGGCCTGTAGCCTAGCTCCTCAGAAACTTCGAGAATTCGCTTTCGGGTTTGTTCACTGACTTTGTTTTTGTATGTATTGTTAAGAACACGTGAAACAGTACATACAGAAACTCCTGCTTCCCGGGCGACATCCTTGATAGTTACAGCCATCATTATTGCCTCCTATGTATTTATTTGACAACCCTATTGAGTTTGATTATAAGGCTAAACGTTTAATTGGTCAAGATCCAGTAGTTTTATTCTAAATGATGATCTTTAACCATTGATTATAGGATATTTATTAGGTAGTATAGAAGTATGGTTTAAACTAACATTCTATTGAGGTGATTTACATTGAAAAAAGTTAAGGTTGGACTAGTGGGCGTCGGTTCAGTAGCTCACTGGGGTCACATCCCAGCTTATAAGAATGATCCTCGTGCAGAGATTACTGCCATCTGTGATATCAACGAGCATAGGTTGGAAAAAACAGCTGCAGAGTTGGGTGTAAAAGAGATTTATACTGATTTTAACGAAATGATGCAAAAAAGTGATTGTGAAGCAATTAGTGTGGCAACCTGGAACAACGCTCATAAGGAAGCAACTATAGCAGGTCTTAAAGCAGGCAAAGCTGTTTTGGTTGAAAAACCCATGGCTATGAATGCCAAAGAGGCAGAAGAGATGAACAGAGTTGCTAAAGAAAAAGGCTCCTTACTTATGGTGGGTTTTTGCAGCCGCTTTGCAGATGATGCCATGCGTCTTAAAAAGTTTATCCAAGAGGGACGTCTTGGCGATATCTATTATGTAAAAGCTGGATATTTGCGCCGTCGTGGCAATCCTAAAGGTTGGTTTGCCGATAAGGTCCGTTCTGGCGGCGGTGCTTTGATTGATATTGGTGTGCATGCTTTAGATAGGTCCTGGTGGCTTATGGGTAAGCCTAAGCCGGTAAGTGTTATGGGTTTTACCTGGAACAACTTTGGCGATTATAAAACAATCGGCGAAATATATTCCAGTGACCTTTTAGGTGAAAAATCAGCTTTTGATGTTGATGATATGGCTGTAGCTATGATTCGCTTTGAGGGGGACAAGGCACTGTTTCTTGAGGCTAGCTGGGCACAGAATTTAAAAGAAGGCCTTGGCTACCAGGAAGTGTATGGAACTAAGGGTGGTGCTAAGCTATATCCATTAGAACTTTATACCGATATAGATTATAACCAGGTAAATATTCAAGTTCCTACAAATAATGTCATTTTACACAACGCTGAGATCAAACATTTTCTGGATTGCATTGTAAACGGTGAAGAAACTATGAATCCTGGTGAAGATGGCGTTACCATAATGAAGATTCTAGATGCTATCTATGAATCAAGTAAAACCAAACAGGAAGTCTTAATTAAGTAAAAAAAAGCGGGTGCACATTCACCCGCTTATCTTTTGGTTTGCCATTCTTTCAGAGCATTGGATCTAACTAGTGCAGTGGCAACTATTAAAGCTATTGCTCCACCCAAAAGAGCAGTAAAGAGTTGTGGAAGTTGCATAGCCTGGGCAATTTTGGGTTTAACATCAGCAATAAAGAATCTTACAGCTGAGGAAAGTACTAAAAATTTTAATAATGCCCCAACTACAACACCACAGCCACCGGAGATAAATCCCTTTAATGAGCAGGCGAAACCCTCTTGTGAGGTAGCACCAAAAGCTTTTTTAATGGCTTGGCGTACTAGGTAAAAACAAATTACATAAATAGCATTGGCAAGCATAATATAAGGAATTAATGGTGCAAAGCCCATTATACCTCGCAAAAAAGCTAGCCAGGGGGTAAGACAACCTATAATAATTGCTCCTAGAGGGCCTACAAATATGGTTGAGAGAATCAACATAGCGTTAACGGCGGGGCCTGTTATAGGCTGTGGAAAACCTGCAAACTGCATAACCAGTGTAAGGGCTAAAAGAATTGCGGTTCTAACAATAAAGCGTACTTCCAAACGCAATCTGATCACCTTTCTTTACAGAATATGAGATGTTTTAAAGCCTGACCATCCACAACAGATTAAATAAAGTATACTAAAGAAACTGTATTCTGACTAGCTTAGCTATAATGAGAATAACATCCTTGTTCTAACAGGTTAGCAGGATGAGGGCTGTTTTTGGAGAAATTCTACCTTAGAAGAGTCTTTTTAGTGGTAATTTTAACAAGGGGAGAGCAACATGCAATACGCACAATTGGTATTG
This sequence comes from Bacillota bacterium, assembly GCA_018435125.1. Lineage (GTDB taxonomy): Bacteria > Bacillota > DTU065 > DTU065 > DTU065 > JAHDNZ01. The sequence goes on from JAHDNZ010000065.1 coordinate 28,290, forward strand.
TCTCCTGCAAATGGTAAACGGTTAATTGCCAAAGCTGTGCTTAAGAGCAAAGAATTTAGAAAAGCTATGGATAGTGGTATTATAGTTTTATCGCTTGGGACAACGAATGCTTTTATATATGAAGAGATTACTGGAAAAAAAGTTATTCCGGAAGAATATGCTGCGGGAATTGTTAAAGGTTCTCTGGGAGTATCTAGTGTTGGTAAGCGTTTAAAACCGCTAGTACTTAATAAGGGACAAATAATAGACTTACCTTGGCAGGAAGCTATTAAAGCCATGGATGAAAACAGCCTTTTTATTAAAGGGGCGAATGCCTTTGATACTTCTGGATTAATTGGTATTCTGGTAGGCGGTGAGGGAGGAGGTACTATTGGCCAAGCTTTGGGCTTTTTAGCTGTAAAGAAAATCCCACTAATGGTACCGGTGGGTATAGAAAAACGTCTTGATTCTGTTTTGCAAGCTGCAAAATATCTTGCAAAGCCAACAGATGGGACAAAAGACATGCAGGCGGGGATGGTTGTTGTCTCCAATAGCATTCTTATAACCGAGATTGAAGCCTTTGAAATACTATTTAATGTGGAAGCTGCACTGGTAGCTGCCGGAGGAATAAGTGGCTTTGAAGGTAGTGGGATATTTGTTATAAAAGGCGAGGAGAGATTAGTTCAAAAAGCTTTAGATACAGTTGAAAACTGGTGATAATAATAACTGAGCTGAAGCTGCATCTAGCAAGCAACAATTTTAGGGGGAAAAGATATGGAAAAAATCGTCGTTGAAGGCGGTTATCCCTTAAATGGGGAAGTTAATATTAATGGTTCAAAAAATGCGGCTTTAGCAGTATTAGTAGGCGCATGCCTAGGAGAAGAACCGTGTAGGATTGAAAATGTGCCGCGTTATACAGATATATTTGATATTATAGAAATTTTAAATGATTCAGGAGCTAAAGTAGAGTGGGTTAATGAAAACGCACTAGTTGTAGACGGGCATGGCCTTTATAATCCGGTTGCTTCATATGAACTTGTCCGTAAATTAAGAGGTTCATTTTATGTAGCAGGGCTTTTATTATCTAAGCTTGGTTACTGTGAAGTTCCTCTTCCCGGAGGCGACCCATTTTCAAGCAGACCGGTGAATTTCCATTTAAAAGGTTTTGAGGCTCTAGGTGCAGAAGTAACAGTAGAGCATGGTTATGTCAAAGCAAAAGCAAAAAAACTCGTAGGGACAACAATTTATGTAGGACGTTCAAGTGTAGGTGCTACAGTTAATTTGATTTTAACAGCAGCTTTAGCTGAGGGAACCACGGTTTTAGAAAATGCTGCCCGGGAACCGGAGATTGTAAATCTAGCTTCGCAATTAAATTCTATGGGAGCTAAAATTCGAGGTGCCGGAACTAATATAATAACTATTGAAGGCGTGCACAGGCTTGGCAGTGCCGTACATGAAATTATTCCGGATCGTCTCGAAGCCGGTACTTTTATGCTCGCAGCAAGTATGGCCGGTGGTAAAGTAGTTTTAAGAGATATTGTTCCAGAACACCTACTTTCTTTAATCTCTAAACTCAGAGAAACAGGAGTTGAATTGAGCGAAGAAGGTGGCCTTTTATTAATAAGCTCACCTGAAGGTAAAAGACCTTTACCAACGGATATCGAAACGATGCCCTACCCCGGATTTGCAACAGATTATCAATCTATGTTTGCTACTTTTATGACAAGGGCGGAAGGCGTTAGTATTATAAAAGAAACTATCTTCGATAGGTTCGCTTATGTAGATGAGCTAGCCAGAATGGGTGCTGAAATTAAAGTTGAAGGTGATACCGCCATTATCCGAGGTGTAGAAAGGTTAACAGGTGCTCCTGTGGAAGTAAAGGATATCCGCGGAGGAGCAGCTTTAGTTATAGCAGGGTTAGCAGCCGAAGGCAAAACTGTTATTGATGGCGTGAATCATATTGACCGTGGCTATGAAGCACTTGAATCTAAACTAACTAGATTGGGTGCTAATATAAAAAGAATATGTGAATAAGAGTGTTATTTTAATTTAACTGAAATGTAGTGTCTGAAAGGGATGGAAGGTATGAGCAAAGTTATTGTGATAGGTAGTATTCATCTTGATCTTGTAAGTAGAGTTTCTAAAATACCTATTCCAGGGGAGACTGTTATCGGAGGAGATCTGAAATATTTTTTCGGAGGTAAAGGAGCAAATCAAGCTGTAGCAGCATCTCGTATGGGTGCTAATGTATATATGGTAGGAAAAGTCGGTGGCGATAGCTTTGCTAAACCACTTATAGATAACTTAAAGAAAAATAAGATTAATTGTAATTATATTTTAGAGGATAAGAATTTGGCTAGTGGCATAGCTCTTATTGCTGTAGCTGATAATGGCGAAAACAGTATCATTGTAGCTAAAGGTGCTTCAGGAAGACTAGCTTTTGAAGATGTAACTTTGGCAGGAACAGCTTTTTCGCCCGGAGATTATGTTTTATTCCAGTTAGAAGTACCTTTATTAACCGTCGAGAAATCGATTACATTAGCTAAAAGTAAAGGTTGTAAAGTTATTTTAGACCCGGCGCCTGCAGCAAAGTTAAAGCCTGAGATACTTAAAATGGTAGATATTATTACACCAAATAACACGGAGATTTCTTTTCTGACAGGCCTCCCAAGTACAACCGACAAAGAAGCTCTCAATGCTGCAGAAAAACTGCGTGAGTTAGAAGTAAAAGCTGTTATTATGACAAGAGGCAAAGACGGTGCCTTATGTCTTGACGCTAAAGGACCAAGATATTTTCAAGGTTATAAAGTAAAAGCAGTAGATACAACCGCAGCAGGCGATTGCTTTAACGGCAGTTTAGCTGCTTGTTTGGCTAAAGGCTTTTCCCTTGATGAAGCAATTGATTATGCCACCAAAGCAGCCGCTCTTTCTGTTACCAAGGAAGGAGCCCAAACTTCACTACCTACCTGGGACGAGATTCAAAAAGCTTTCTAGTATTTTTATCTTAAAATAAATACCAAAGGCCAAAGATATAAGAGACAGATCTTTGGCTTTTTTTTTCGGGTTTTGTACTTAGGTCACTAATAAAGAGGTTCAAAGCATAATAAAGAAAAAGGATTGTTTAGTGTAAACTTTTTCGCCATTTAGGAAAGCGGATTTTGATTTTTGGTCATAAGATACAGTCTCTACTATAGAAAACAATAGAGGTGACTGATATGGAAGAAAAAAAGACAATCTATCTTGATACCTTTATTGATTTGTTATTAAGAAACCAAGGCAAGGTAATGGGTTATTGCTATAACCATTTAAATGATTGGGCTTTAGCTGAAGACGCTACTCAAGAAGTTTTTCTAAGAGCTTGGCGTTCTTGGCCTAATGTCAGGAATAAAGAACATGCTAATACCTGGCTGTGGAGGATAGCGGCTAGGGTTGTTATTGACTATGCCAATTCTCAATACAAATTTATACATAATAAAGGCTTAAATCACGAGGAGCTTTCCGATGACACAGAAAGGATGGAGATCCGTTTAATTCTTTCAGAACTTCCACCTGATCTGGAAGAAGTCATTGTCCTTTTTTACATTGATGGATATTCATATGAGGAAATTGCGGCGTTTTTATCTCTGCGGATAAGTACTGTTCGTGGCAGACTCTATCAAGCAAGAAAATATCTAAAGCAACTTATTGTTCCCAAAGAGAGTTCAGGTGAAAAAGTTATTTATGAGCTTCTGGCTCATCTATGGCAACTTACCGACGATACAGATGCCAGAATCGATAACTGGCAGTTAAAAAATAACAAACTGGTTTTTTCTCGAGGCTCAGGCAGCTTTGGTAATGCTTTATCAAAAAGGAAAGATTGGACAGATTATATTGTTGAGGCTAAATTTCAGATTCAAGCTATCGGAACCAAGGCTTCGGCTTTGAGAATATTTTGGCGCAACGAGCAATTGTGGCAGGGATATGGTTTAAGCCTTTGTGTCGATCGCTCTTTTATTCACCGATTTGAAGGAGATTGGCGTAAAGCCTATTTTCTGGGTGAATCCGAAAAGACATTTGAGTTAAATAAAGTCCATCAAATTAAGATTGTTACTGCCAGAAATCAATTCGAAGTTCATTTGGATGGGTGTAAAATTCTTGATGTTCAAGATCCAGACAATATCTATCAGGTAGGAGGGATCGGGATTAGAACAGACGATCTCAGTGTAGCTATCGAAAATGTGAAAGTGACTCTTATATAGCCTGTAAGTGGAGGGAGATTAAATGCGCAAAAAGGCCGCGATTCTATTATTAGTTGTTATGTTGGGGTTTTTTGCTCAGGCAGGAACTGTTTCGGTTTGGTTGGTCTGGATTCAAGAGATTGTCAATGTTTTTCAGGACATTACCGAAAAAGAGTTTACTGCCAAAACAGGAATTAAGGTGGAGTTTACTACTTTACCAGGTGATAGTTACGAACAGAAATTTTTACTGGCAGCTGCATCGGGAAGTGTACCTGATGTGGGTATGATGGGATCTCTCGGCCCGGCTGATCTTGGTGTAAGAGGTGCCATGTTAGAGTTGAGGGAGGCATACTCAAAAGAGGCTGAAGCAATTGCGCGAAGTTGCTTTCCCGGACTTTTGCGTTCACTCGAATTTAGGAGCGCCTTATTTGGTTTTCCGGTTCAGTTTAATATTTATCCTATGTATGTTCGGCAAGATATTCTAAATGAAATGGGAGTTAATATTCCTAAGACCTGGGATGAGCTAAAACAAGTACTTCCTAAAATGCAAGCTAAGGGACGTAATTTTGCTTTTGCTTTTGGTCTAGCTGGAGCACCTTACGCTGATCTTTCCATGTTTATTTGGCAAAATGGTGGAGATTGGTATACTCCAGACAGAAAGAAATCAGGGTTGGACACTAAAGAGGCACAAAAAGGGGTAAAGGAATATACTAGTTTTTTTAGAGACTTTAATGTACCCAAAGATGCCCAACGCATTATGGGATTTAAAACCGGTGAGCTACCGCTTATGACAGGTTCGTCTTTTGACTATCCAGTCTTTATGGCGACAATGCCAGAACTTAAAGGGAAATGGTCTATAGCTATGGCTCTGGGTACTAGATTAGAAAGCGGAGCAATTAATCATGCGGCATATATTGGCGGGAATACCTTGGGAATTTTTAAGGAAGCAAAAAACAAAAAAGAAGCTTGGGAATTTGTTAAATGGTTTATGAGTGGAAAGACGCAAACGATGATTGCCGCTGAGATTGCGAGTAAATTACCAGACTTTATCTTTTTTTCCGCTGTTGAAGAAGCTCTAAAGAGTACCCCCATGGATGAGAAAGCAAGAGAGACTTTTATTAAACAGGCTAGAGTTAGTGTTGCTCCGCCGTATGCCTTGTCTCCTGAGACAGTTACTCATCGCTACCTTGATTTTTTGGCCTACCAGACAGTAATAAATGGAATGGATCCCGAAAAAGCCGTAAAACAAGCAGCTTCGGAGATGAATAATGAACTAGGACGCAAGGAAAAAGAGTTTGCAAGATTCCTAAAACAGCTTGAGGCGAAAAAATGAGAAAGAGATGGTTGATCCTTTTAATACTTCTATTAATACTTGGAGGGCAAATAATGGCTAAAGAACCTGTACTGGCATTTACGGTAGATCTTTTAGCAGGGACAGATGTTTATTTCCGTACAGCCACTTGGCAGGCCTATCCGGAAGATATTGTGCCGATACTGGCAAAAAATTACCATGCGAATGCTTTATATGTAATTTATGCAGGTCAGTTACCTGCGAAACAAACCCTAGAAGCCTTCAAAAGATGGCATACTGTAGGAACTAAAGAAGGTGTAGAGATAATTCCTGTATTAGCACAGGTGAATAGTTTTTTGGGTCTAACTAAGCCCGAATGGATTAGTGGCACAATTGATAAAGCAGGTATAGGCCCTATGGTAGATATTACAAATCCAGAAGTAAAAACTTATTATAGTGATTTAGCAAAAGCTATCGACGAGGAGATAAAACCTAGATACTTCGGGGTTATGGAGTTTAATGATTATTCTATTGCATTAAATGCGAATACTTATCCACGTTATAAAGCAGCAGAGTTAAAAAGCTGGTGGGAAAACATTAGTCTAGCCGTTTCGGGCAAACCCGCATTAAGCTTCATGCAGCCCTATGGAGTTAAACTCAAGTGGCTTCAAGGCATCGAGAGGGTTAGTGTGGACACCTATGTTTTCTTATGGCAGGAGAAGTGGGATGAGTTACGAGAGTATTTAATAGAAACTATAAAGCACTATCCCGAAGTCGATGCAGATTTAGTAATCTTAGATGATTATGGCGGCAAGATAGTTGGAGCAAGACAAAGACTAGCGTTTGAAATTATGAGGGAAGTAGGGGTAAGAGGTCTAAATCTTGACCTAATTATTACAGCCGCAGTGGCAAGAGATCAAAAAGGAGAAGACTTTTGGCTTGATCTTATTAGCGATGGTTGCTATGGTGGCTTCTATGCCGAAGGAATGGAAGCAGTAAGAGAGATCTATAAAGAGTTTAAAGGGTGTGACTAATAAGTGAAGCGATGTTTAGGGATGTTGCTGCTTTTAATATTGTTAGGTGGTGTAGCCATGACCAAAGAGTTTCGCTTGTCCTTTACAGTTGATCTTATGGTTGGCCATCATGCTTGGTTTGACATACCTTATTTGCTTCATGAGCCGGCTGCGGTAGTAAAGATCTTAAAGGAACTAACGGGTATTAATACTCTTTATGTTATCTACGGAGGTCAAGTAAGTCCCTTGGAAGCTGTTGAGATCTTCGGTAAATGGTTTGAGGCAGGGAAAGATTATAATGTAGAAATAATCCCGGTCTTATCTTTAATCAACAACTATTTTGCAAGAGAAAAGCCCGATCTTATCTATCCTAATTCGGGCTCTGTACCAAAAGTCGATCTAAGATTGGATGAAGTAAAAAACGAATATGGTTTTATCGTTGAAGAGATAGATAGTCGTTATGCCCCAAACTATTTTGGTGTGTTTGAGTTTAATGAGTTTTCAGCAGCTACAATTATGGGCGATTACCCTAGAATTAAGACTACAGAAGCTCTTGAGTGGATTGAGTATTTAGGTAGTAAAACCAGGGCTAAAAGAGCAGTCTCTTTTATGCAACCATGGGCACTAACTTTAAGGTGGGTAAAGGAGTTTGATTTAGCTAGCCTAGATACTTATGGATTTTTGCGTGATGAGACTTGGGACGAATTAGAAAGCTATACCAAAAAAGCGGCAGCTGTTTTTAAAGAAACCGATGGTGATCTGATAATACTTGACGATTATGGTGGAGAACTTCCGGCACTTAGACAGAGAAAGGCAGCCCAGATATTAAAAGAATGTGGTGTAACTGGTTTTAATATGGATTTTATAATCATTGCTCATGTGCTTTGGTATAAGCAGGGTGAAGACTTTTGGACTGACCTTTTAAGTGATGGATCATATGATGGTGTATTTAAGGATTCATTTAATGAAGTGTGCCAAATATTCCGAGAAAATCAGGGAGTTGAGGGGGAAGTTCAGTGAAAAAGAGTTTCGTGTTCATACTAATAGGTATATTGTGTGTTTTTGCCTCAGCAAAAGTTCTTTTTGAGGATTCCTTTGCTGAAGAAACAGATGACTGGGAACTAGGTATGACCTTAGAGGTTTACGATGATTGTCTGATTAATGAAGCTCTTGGACTATCACTTGACGCCAAATTGGTTGGAGAAGAATTTGAAAACTGTGCCATCTCGGGCACCTTTGAGATTAACGAATGGGGCAAAAACGGAGCTTTAAGAATCCTATTTCGCTATAATAGCCTCTTTGAAAGCTATTGGCTGAGTTTTTTTCCTAGTGGTGTCGGAGTTCATCGCTTTACCGGTAGTTGGGAATCAGGGGTTTATTTAGGAGGAGAAGATAATCCCGCTTTTGGCTCTCTTGGTAGGCATACATTTAGAATCGAAGTTAAAGACTTTACATTCAAGGTTTTTGTAGATGGCAAAGAAGAATTATGTATCATAGATCCAGAAGAAGCATTCCTAGTTGGTGGTTTGGTATTGAGATTTGATGATGTGGCCTTTAGCTTTGACGAGATTAAAGTAGAGAGTTTATAGAGTCTATTTGGGAAATAAAGATTAAATAAACTGGCTGGGAGAAATCCTGCCAGTTTATTTTGCGTTTACAAGTAATAAAACGATGGCTGTTCAGATTCGATAAGTAATTACTTTTGCTAAGAGGGCAAGATTTGGCTAAATTTGATTTGAAATAAAAAGTTATAGGCTTAAATAGGAAAAGTAAGATAATAATTTTTAATAGAGATGAAAAATTGAACTTCATGTTTGATAAAAAGGAGAAAGTTAAAGAAGAAAGAACTAAATTGCTAGGAGGAAAACCTTGGCAAAAAGGGGGTTTTAGTTTGAAGACAAAAAAGGTTTGTTGGGTTGTTGTTTTTGTTCTTATCTTAGGCATTTTGGGGGGAGCCTCTGATAATGTACCGAAGCTGGAAATAGAATATCCACCCTTTCCAGCTTTACAATTTAGGCCTAATTATATTCCTAGAACCAATCATGATGTAATTACAGTTAAAGGCACTACTGAGCCTCTATGTCAGGTCTGGATACAGGGTACAGAGGTTGAGGTTTCTGCAGAGGGAGCTTTTGTAACAACTGTGGCCTTGGAAGAAGGTATGAATACTATCAGAGTTAAGGCAAGAAAGCCTGGCTATCTGGAATCAATTACTATAGAAAGACAGATTATTAAAGACACTAAAGGGCCGGAACTTGTCGTTATTGAACCCGAAAGTGAAATTTTTATAGCATCCAATGAAGTTGAAATCGTTGGTAAAACAGAGCCAAAAAGCCGAGTACTAGTAAACGGTCTGCCAGTGTTAATGGAAGAAGATGGTTCCTTTAGGGTTACAGTTCCAGTTGAAGAAGGCGAAAACTACATCTATGTTGCAGCTTTAGATGAAATTTTGCCAACTATGCAGCTTAAAGTCCTAAAAGTGATAGTCGATACCTTAGAGCCTACAATTGAAATAACTTCCCCAGATCCCAAATACACTACCTCAGATAATTATCTTGTTATCTATGGTCGCACAGAGCCATTAGCTACAATCAAAATTGAGGATCAAGAAATTGAAACCCAAGCCGATGCAGTCGGTAATTTTGAAATTGAAGTATTCCTTAAAGAAGGACGTAATTATTTTGATATTTTAGCTATAGATAGAGCAGGCAACGAGAACTCTGAGCTGGTACGGATTGTTAAAGATACCAAACCACCTGAGATTAAAGAATTTCAACCTTCAGGCACAATTGCTTATATGCCGGGTGATATTCTAGATATCTCTTTTGCCAGTAATGAACTTAAATGTACAGGAAGCTTTACCATTGGCGATAAAGGGCCTTTTCCTATCACTGAATTAACGGCTGCTCGTTACCGGGGAGTCTATCGAATTCAACCAAGTGATGTCAGCGAAGGTCAACCTATCAGGGTTACTGTGGTTGATGAGGCTGGTAATACCACAGAAAGGACCATGGCCTATTTGACGGTCTATGATCCAACTCAGCCACTGGTTGCGGTTATCAATGCGTCTGATAATGCGGCTGTTATTCGCAGTGGACCATCTAGTGATTATGACAGGCTTTGCCACATTGGCAGAGGTCCAAGAGTAGAGATAACCGGTAGAGTGGGAGATTATTATCGTATTAGTCCGGCTAAGACCTTCTCAGCTTGGACACATAAAGATAATCTTCAATTTCTAGGCAAAGGTGTAGCACCTGGGAAAGCTGTTGTAACCAATGTAGTTGTAAGTGAGAATGGTCCGGATTATACCAATATTAGTTTTACACTTTCGGATTCAGTTTTCTATACCATTACGCCTCTAGTACACGAACCTGCTCTAATATTAACCATCTACAATACTACTGCCGGCGTTTATCATATGGCTTGGAAGAAAAATGCCGATTATGTTAAACTAATTACACCAATTCAAGTAGCCGACGATATTTTGCAATATCGCATTGATCTAAAAGGAAAGCTTATTTATGGCTACAAGGCTGATCTAGCCGGCAATACACTGAATATACGTCTAAAAAGCAGATTTACACCAGAACTTGAAGGTAAAACTATGACCATTGATCCGGGTCATGGAGGATCAGATTCAGGTGCGGTAGGACCAACCGGCTTGAGAGAAAAAGATATAAACTTTCAAATCGCAACTAAGCTAAAAAAACTTTTAGAAGATGCCGGTGTTAAGGTTTATCTGACCCGGGACTCTGATTCTACTTTAGGTCTTTATGAGCGGGTTGATTTTGCAGAAAAGAACCGTACAGATATGTTTGTTAGCATCCACAATAATGCAGCGGGTAATCGCAGTGCTGAGGGCAGCGAATCTTACTATTTCACACCCTGTAGTCATGAACTGGCTAGATTAACCATGAAATATATGGATGAGCATCAGGGTTCAGACTATCGCTTCTTTGCCCATCGTTCATTTGCGGTTATTCGTCAATGGACTATGCCGGCAATTTTAACTGAAGGAGACTATGTCAGTAACTATCAGATTGAAGCCTGGCAAAGAACTGACGATTTTATCGATAAAAATGCTGAGGCTATATTTATGGCTATCAAAGAGTATGTTGAAACGTTTGGCTTTGAAGAATAGGTCAAAAGGGGGCTTTAGCCCTCTTTTTGTATAATTAAACTTTATTTAAAAAAACAGGAAGGACTTTAACTTGATTAAGCTAATAAATCCTTTGCTAATATATTATTTCACTGAACTAAGGTAAGTGAGAGGAGGTTTTTAGGGTGGAAACAGACACTGATGAGCCTCCGCCTTAAAAAGAAAACCTATGTCAAAAAGGTAGAGGCTGCTAAAAAAGTTACTAAGGGGGTCTAGTGCCTCAAGTGAGAAATCTTACCGCTGCTTTTAGAGAGGAACTAGAAGCTAAAAAAGGTAAAATTATTATTTCTCAGTACAGTGATATCAATCGTGAAGGTGTCTATAGTGATTTATGGCTGATAGTTACAACCAGGTTTGTAGAAGTCTATCAATACAAAAAAGATACAGAAGAATTCGATTTACAGGTTTCCTTTAAGTGGGAGCAAATAAGAAGTGTAAAACAACAAAACTTAGTCGGTGCCGGTGTTCTAGAAGCTACTACGGCAGAAGATCTAGTAGTATTGTTACAATACAGTAATACCTATACTAGAGATTTTAACTATGTGGCCAAAGCCATGGAGAAGCTTGTCAAATTAAGCGAGGCAGAAAAAGAGGGATTCATTTTCCACAGCTTTAAGGATAGTGGAAAACAATACTGTAAAAAATGTGGGAGATTAATTCCTGAATGGTCTGATTCATGTCCAGCTTGTATTGATAAAGGTGCAATATTAAAACGTCTTTTTGCCTATGCTTGGCCATTTAGAAAACAACTCATTATTTTAACTATCCTAATGTTAGGTGGAACAGTTTTAGATCTAATACCACCATATCTAAGTGGTGTGATATTGATCGATAAGGTTTTAGGTTCCAAACCTGAAAATGGTATTCAGCTCTTGCTTTGGGTTGTAATCGGTTTATTTGTCACTCAGTTTTTAGCGACGGCTTTTGCTGTAATTCGTGGACGAATGGCAGCCTGGCTTTCTGCTAGTCTTGTCTACGAATTGAGAAAAAAGACTTATGAATCTTTGCAAAGACTCTCGCTTAGCTATTATGACAAGAGGCAAACAGGAGCTATCATGTCACGGGTTGTGCACGATGTTAATAGGCTTAATAACTTTCTTATCGAAGGTGTACAGTATTTTTTGGTGCAGATATTACTATTAATAGGTATTGGTGCCATCTTATTTAGTATTAATCCCAAGTTAGCCTTTTTAGTTGTTATACCTGCACCTCTGGTGGTATTTCTGTCCTTCCACTTTTGGAAGTATATCTGGAAACTTTTTGCAAGTTTTTGGCATCGCAACAGCAAGATGACTGCAGTGTTAAACGATTCACTTTCCGGTATAAGGGTAATTAAGGCTTTTGCTCAAGAAGAAAGAGAGATAGATAGGTTTGATCAAAAAAGTTACGAGCTATATAACGCTTCTGTACAAGCTGAGCAGACTTGGGCTACTTTATTTCCCTGGCTTTCTTTTCTGCTGACATTAGGAAGTTTATTTGTCTATCTAATTGGTGGCAGAGATGTTCTTCTGGGTGTGGCTACGGTTGGTCAGCTGGTTACTTTTATGAACTATATCTGGCGTTTTTACGGGCCACTTCAGTTTCTAAGCCGCATAACCGACTGGCTTACCAGATCCCTAACCAGTGCCGAAAGGGTTTTCGAAATTCTAGATGCCCAACCAGATGTTGTTGATTCGCCAAATGCCATACGTCTGCCGCAAATCAAAGGCGATGTGGCCTTTGAAGATGTATTCTTTGGTTATGAGGAACATGAACCTGTCTTGCAAAATATTAGCTTTAATTTAAGTTCAGGACAAATGTTGGGTGTAATTGGTCATTCCGGAGCCGGTAAATCCACTATTATTAATTTACTGTGCCGTTTCTATGACCCAACCGAAGGCAGAATCACCATAGATGGCGTAGATCTTAAAGAAATTGCTCAACAGGATATTCGAAGCCAGGTAGGTATGGTACTGCAAGAAACATTCCTTTTTAACGGAACAATTGCTGAGAACATTGCTTATGCTAAGCCTTCTGCTACAATGGAAGAGATAATCAGAGCAGCCAAAATTGCTAATGCTCATGATTTTATTACCGCTTTTCCTAATGGTTATGATACTTTTGTCGGAGAAAGAGGTGCCAGGTTATCAGGTGGAGAACGCCAAAGAGTTGCAATCGCCAGAGCAATTTTGCATGATCCTCGCATCTTAATCCTTGACGAAGCGACCTCTTCGGTGGATACAGAAACAGAGGTTAAGATTCAAGAAGCTATCGATAGACTTATCCAAAACCGCACTACCGTAGCCATTGCTCATAGACTTAGTACCCTTAGAAACGCTGATAAATTAATTATTATCGAAGAGGGCAATATTATCGAAGCAGGTTCTCCGGATGAATTACTTAAAAAGAAGGGACATTATTACAACCTGGTTATGGCCCAGGAGATATCAAAAAAAGAAAAGGAGGTAGCTGCAAGCAATGAGCAATCTGCCTGAAGTTGGAGAGCTTCATTACTTTAATCCCAAAGATGTGGAATTTAGTTATTCTCCTTTTGGTGCCTTGCGTTTTACCTTAAAAGATAAGTATTGTGTTTTAAAAGCTGACGCCGGATGCTGCTTTCCTCTAAAAAAACCAGATAGCTATATCTGGGTTAAGGACAGTAAGAACAATGAGCTGGGGATAATCTTATCTCTAGATGAACTAGAGGGTAATTCTTCAAAATGCCTTAAAGATTACCTTTATAAACGTTACTACATTCCTAATATAACAACGGTTAAAAAGTTATCTGAAGAGTTTGGGCTCTGGTATTTTGAGACTTTAACTGATCGCGGACCAAGGGATTTTGTGGTGAAAGATCCCAGACAAAACATTATCAATCTGGGCAATGGCAGACTATTAATTATTGATGTAGACAGCAATCGCTTTAATGTTAAGGACTACACTACCTATACTTCAAAGGTCGTTATGATGTTTGATAGATTAGTATAACATTACTATTTACCATAAAGAAAACATCCGCAGATCAATCTGCGGATGTTTTGTGAGGAGAATGATAGTTAGAGCTCTTTTACCATGAAATACTCCTTAAGCAGTGTTCCATCTTTCAGCAAAATAGCATTGGGTTTTTCAGCCACAATAGAAAATCCCATTTTCTCATATAGAGCGCGGGCTCTTTTATTGCCTTCTATGAATTCGAGTTCCATTTGCATTATACCCTGATTTTTGGCTAAAGAAATCATTTTCTGCATCATGGCTGTACCGATCCCGAGATTCCAGTATTTACTGATGATTGTGATCGCAACACTGGCTCGGTGCTTTGTTTTATGACGGTGGTTAAAAACAATCTGGCAGTTGCCCGCAATTTCTCCGTCAACAATGCCAACTAGCATAGGCGGTTTTGGGATTAATTGATTCCGGTAAGATAAGCGGCTTCCTGCTCAGGTGTTTCAACACACTCCTCCGGATAACGCAGTATAAAGGGAGTTTCCGAGGCACATATTTTCAAGTAATGCAACATCACATTAGCTTCTTCAGTCAGAGGGTTTCTTAGAGTACATTCCTTACCATTTTTCAGATGGCCTGTTTATTGCTATATTTCTATGGAAGACATTAATATGGAATTTTAAAGTGCTTATTTTAACATCTTATAATTCGAAGCTAAACGAGGTGCTTTTAGAGTCCCAATTAATGAGGGAACTATCTTGAGTAAGAGTCAGTTCCCGGCCATTGATTCTAAATACCAGCTCTTTTGGCATACCGTGCACTACAAAGACAACTCTCTCCCAAGAAGGCCGATAACCTTGGTGCTGTGTTTTTATTTTAAGATTCAGTTCCTCGCTTAAACAGTGTGCTTCGATGGTAGCCTCGAAGTACTCACCTTCGAGATAACGGTGGCTAGAGCCGTCATCATCATAGAGGGTATAACTAAAATCCTTACCTTCTGCCCAGAAAAAGTGTAACTCTAATAGTTTATCAGGGAGGGTTGTGTTTTGTTTGGGCTTTGTTAAGGCGATAAAACTGCCTCCACGGATATAAAGCGGCAGAGAATCCAAGTTACCTTGGGCTAAAATATAGCGGTTGCCACTATAACATTCACCGGTAAAGTAGTTGTACCAAATGCCCCCTGGCAGATAAACAGCCCGGTGGTTAACTCCTGGTTCAGTAATAGGAGCGACTAAGACATCGGGACCTACTAAAAATTCATTGTTGAGGTTAATTACATTTTGATCATCGGGGTATTCATAAATCAAAGGGCGCATAATGGGCGAGCCAGTAGTTGCAGCTTCTCTAAACAGATTATACCAATGGGGTAGCCAAGTATATCTTAGCTTGATAAATTTGCGAATAATAGCTTCGGTTTTTGGGTCAAAGGCCCAAGGTTCTTGATGAATTGTGCCTAAGGTGCTATGATTGCGGAAAAAAGGTATAAAGGCCGCTGCTTGTGTCCACCGAGTTAAAAGCTCGGGTTGGGTGTCGTACATAAAGCCGCCTACATCAGCACCTACAAACGGAACACCGGAAAGGCCGAGGTTCATGCACATGGGCAAAGACATTTGCAGATGTTCGAAGTGGCTGCTGTTATCTCCGGTCCAAACGGCAGCATAGCGTTGGATACCTGCATATCCGGCTCTGGTCAGAACAAAGGGACGTTTAGTTGTTTGTTCTAAAAGAGCGCTATGGGTTGAGGCAGCCATCTGCATACCGTAAATATTATGCAAAGATCTATGGGTTTTGTGATTGCCATCGTTGTCATGGATAACTTGGGGATCCATGTCAACTGGTTTTTGTTCGCCAAAGATTGAAGGCTCATTCATATCATTCCAGAGACCTTCAATACCTAAGTCGGTATAAAAGCGGTTTTGTTCTTGCCACCACGTACGAGCTTTTTTACTGGTAAAATCCGGGAAAACACTTTTCCCAGCCCAGACTCGGCCATAAAAAAGTGAACCATCTAACAGGCTACAAAAAACATCGTTTTTGATGCCATCGCAGTAGATGGGATATTCAGCATCTACTTTAACCCCGGGATCGACAATAGGTACTAAATGGATACCCTGTTTTTTAATATCAGAGACTAAAGAGCGATAAGAAGGAAAGCGGTTTTGGTCAAAGGAAAAAACCCGATAACCATCCATATAGTGAATATCAAGATAGATGACATCTAAAGGGATGTCTTTGGATTTAAATGTTTTGGCTAATTCTCTTACTTCAGCCTCGGTTTCGTAACTGTATCTTGATTGCTGATATCCTAAAGCCCATTTAGGAGGCAGAGGCATTCTACCGGTAAGATAGGTATACTGATTTAAAACATCTTTGGGTTTTGGGCCGGCAAAAACATAATAATCAAGTTGGTCATTATCGGCAGAAAAACTGTAGTAGTCTTTGCTTGATTTAAAATCAAAAGTTGTCAGACCGGGAAAATCCAAAAAAATACCAAAACAAGCTCCCAAGCGGAGAGTTAAGAAAAAGGGAATCGACTGATACATTCGATCTACATCAGGTGTATGAGGTAGGACATCGGTGTTGTAAAACTCCATTTTCGTCCCTTTTTTATCAAGATGGCCGGTTTTTTCACCAAATCCATAATAATGATCTTTAGGATCAATGTCTTTATAACAGGTTACCTTGCGATTGCCATCATGGCAAAGTCCTAAAGAAGTTTCTGAGACAAGCAGTCTATCGTTATCATAGATAGCAAGGCGTACCGGATTTTTTTCAATAACAGCTTTTAGACGGTTACTTTTAAAAACGATGTTAGCCTCATGGTTAAAGTCAGTGGTAATCTCTTTCGGTTTTACACAGACAGCGATACTGGTATCATTAGTTGGTTTTTTGTTCAGATTCATGCTAACGCGTAGAATATCTTCTTGATAAAATTCAAGCCTTAAAAATCCCTGCGTACAGCTAATAATCAAAGCAGATCCATCTAGTGAAGCCGAGAGAGCGGTACCAATATCGAATAAGTCGCTTATTTTGACTTTTTGTGTGAACTCTAATTGATTGGGTTTGAAAACCATAATATCCCCTTCTTTCCATGCCTAAGGTTAGTATTCGTTAGAATGTAAAATTAATCCTTTTCTATTAATCATACAAAGAAAGCGCGCCTTAGAAGACGCGCTGCAACTTATTTTATAGGTATGGGGTTTAACTTTAGGTGATATTGTTTTTTAAAGATATCTTTGATCTGGGGGATTTGCATTACTTCTTTCCTTATTTCAGGCTTAAAGTTAGGCAGAGTAGGTATCCTAGAAAAACGTATTATATGGGGCATGGTTTTTTTAGATCTTTGTCTAGCCTGAGGAATATAGATAAAACCGCTTAGATTGAAGCTTTGTAGTTTGGCTCTTTGCTTTAGGGATAGCTCTTTGGCAAAGCTTAACCAAAGTAATTTGCGCTTTAAGGCAGTTTCTGTTTTTTCTAAAGGATCAATTAAAACGGGGTTAGCTTCTTTTTTACCTTGTAGGAGTTGTTCCTGCCTTTTTTGCAAATTTTCTAGGACACTTGCAGAGAGCTGAGTTTGTAATTTGTGATCTTCTTTAACGGTTTCTAAATATTTTTCAATCTGACGCTCATTTAGTTCTAATTCGCCAAAGAAACGGAGTAGGTTATTCTCTGTCGTTAGTTTTTTGGCTTCTGAGGCATCTGATAGTAGTAAAGAAACAATCTCTTTAGCAGCTTCAGCTGCGTTAGGTGGTAGCGCAGCTGAGGCTATAATTGCAAAGGCAATGATTAAAACAGCTACAAGTGTTTTTTTCATAGCAAAACCTCCTCGTATTTCTACTTTTTTAGTGGTAGAAAACTAGCTAGATGTTCAAGGTGAACTCTTATTTTGCTATTTTTTTACAGAGCATAAAAAAAGAGATATCGCGAGGAATAACGTGCCTCTTTGCGAGTTTCTTTCTAAAAACTGCGTAAAAACTAAGTGTGAGTAATAGAAACAAGCTTGACAGAAAATCAGCTCATTGTTACGATTAGGATAGTAAATCAAGATTTAGCAAAAATAAATAGATTCGTATATGCTTGGTAATATGGACTGAGCGTCTCTACCGGGGAGCCGTAAACTTCCTGACTACGGATGAAAGTGTGCCTAGGGTTCCGCCTTAGGAAGTTTTGTGGACTTCTTTTTGGGACAGGTCCAAGCGGCACAGGCATTTTCGTGCTACACCTTGGGGATAAAAGCCCGGACGGTCAGGTTTCGCCGTAACCTGACTGTCCGGGCATATTTTTTTAAGGAGGCTCTTTAATGAATAACAAAATTCCAAAAGTTGATTATGCATACATTGGCGGTTCAGGCACTTGGGCAGGCAAATTTCCACTGGATACCAAACTTGAAGGGGTTGAATTATTAGAAGACAACTTGGTTTTTAAGACTCCATATGGTGAAACTGTGCCTTTAAAATTAATTAAACTAGATAAAGATATTACTAAAAATCATCAGGACAGGCTCTTGCTTTCAGTCGGTTTTCATGGCTGGCATTCAGCAGATGAACCTTCAGGAGGACCAGAACAGATCTTTTGGACATTTTTGCAAGCTGGGGTTAAAAATATTGTTGTTGAAGGTAGTGGCGGAGGAATCAACCCTTTGCTTGATCCGGGCGATATAATCATACCTAATGATTTTATAGATTTTAAAAAAGTTCCCACTACAGCGATTGTGCCTAACAAAATTGTAAGAATGTTGAATCCATTATGTCCGAATTTACGCCAAGTTCTCTATGAGGAAGCTATTAAAGAAGGTTTTACCCAGGTTTTTAATCGTGGTATCTATTCTAGTTCCCAGGGGCCTCGCTTTGAAAGTGCAGCTGAGATCAAGATGCTTTATAATGCCCATGCTGATATAGCTGGTGTTACCTTGGTTCCGGAAGTTTATTATGCACGTCTAATTGGAGCCTGTATTGGCAGTCTTTATATTATTTCTAACTATGCTGAAGGAATGACCGGTGACTGGCAGGGAGAAAGCATCTTTGATATCTACAAAGATTGTGCCCCTAAGATTGGACGTATCATGCTGCGTACAATTGCTAATATAGATGAGAAGAATTGCAACTGTGCTAAGTATGTTACCGATATAGATTCTCGAGTCAAAGAAAAATGGGAAAAGTAGGAGGCAAAGAATATGTCTGGTAAAAAAACATTTCTAGTAGTTATCAGTGTGTTAATAATGGCTGTTTGCGTCTGTGCTCAATTTAGGGTAGGTGTTGTTTTTGCTACCGGTGGTTTAGGAGACCGCTCTTTTAACGACTCCGGTTATGAAGGTGTAAAAAGAGCTGAAAAAGAACTGGGTATTGCCTTTGATTATGTAGAACCTCAGGCTGTTGCTGATTTCGAATCTCATCAAAGGGCTTTTGCTCAAAGTAATAAATACGATCTCATTATCTGTCTTGGTTTTGATCAAGCTGATGCTCTAAAAAAGGTAGCGAAGGAATATCCTAAGCAAAAATTTGTACTTATCGATAGCGATGTAGATGCTCCGAATGTGGCTGCCATTCTATCTAAGGATCATGAAAAGTCATTCTTAGTTGGTGCTTTTGCAGCTATGCTTACCAAGGATACTAAAAACTTTAAGCAGATGAATTCTGCCGGCAAAATTGGTATTGTAGGTGGTATGCCGATTCCTTTGATTAAAGCTTTCGCGGCTGGTTATACCGCTGGTGCTAAATACATTGATCCTAAGATTGAGGTTTACGAGGCATATGCAGGAGGATGGTCTGATCCTGCCAAAGCTAAAGAACAAGCACTTATTATGTATAGCCGAGGTGCAGATATCGTTTTTCAGGCTGCAGGTGGCTCAGGGCTTGGTGTTTTCAAAGCAGCTAAACAAGCTAAGAAATATGCTATTGGGGTAGACTCTAACCAAAACTATATTGAACCAGATCATATTCTTTTTTCGGCGGTAAGAAGACTTGATAATGTTTTATATAATCAAATTGCTGATGCTATGAAGGGACAGTGGAAGCCTGGTATCTATAAGCTAGGACTCAAAGAAAAAGCTGTCGACTATGATTTGACAAAAAGCAATTTAAAAATTCCAACTGCAATGGTCGAGAAGGTAGAAGAACTCAGAGGAAAAATAATTGCGGGTGAGATTGTTGTACCTGACAAACTCGAAGATGTAGACGCCTTCTTAAAGAACGTCAAAAGATAATAATGGGGTGGCTCTTGGCCACCCTCTTTAATTGGAGGCATTGCCATGGAAGCTTTAGAAGCTTTAAGAATGAATAAAATAGTAAAATCATTTGGCTCTCTAAAGGCTCTTGATCAAGTCGATCTCACAGTAGCTAAAGGCGAGATACATTGTCTTTTGGGTGAAAATGGTGCAGGAAAAACAACATTAATGAAAATCTTATATGGCATACATCAACAAGACGAAGGAGAGATCTATTTAAATGCTAAAAAGGTAAAGATCTCCTCGCCTAAAGAAGCTATTACTCAAGGAATAAGTATGGTTTTCCAGCATTTTATGTTGATTCCTAATTTAAGTGTTATGGAAAATATTATTCTAGGTCAAGAAGAGACTAAAATGGGTATTTTAGCTGATAAAGAATCAAGAAATAAAGTGGCCAACCTTAGCGAAAAGCTAGGCCTAAAAGTACGCCTAGATATGTTAGTAGAGGATATACCTGTTGGTGAAAAGCAACGAGTTGAAATAATAAAGGCTCTTTATAGGGGAGCTGAAATTATTATTTTAGACGAACCTACTGCTGTTTTAACTCCCCAAGAGGTTAGCGAGCTTTTTAAGGTTTTAAAGACTTTAAAAGAAGATGGTAAGACGATTATTATTATAACGCATAAACTTAAAGAGACCCTTGCTGTTGCTGATAAGGTAACAGTCTTAAGAAATGGCAAAAATCAAGGCTCAATTACTACTGACAAAGCCACACCTGAGATTTTAGCGCAAATGATGGTAGGAAGAAATGTAATGTTAGAGGTAGTTAAAGGCAAGGTAGAAAAGGGTCCTGTTATCTTTGAAACCAAAGGGCTTAATCTAAAGGATAAACTTAAGAATATAAACTTAAAGATTCACGCCGGAGAGATTGTTGGGATTGCAGGTGTGGAAGGCAACGGACAGACCGAACTCTTAGAAACTTTAATAGGCCTTTGTTCACCAACAAGTGGCTCTATCATCTTTGATCAAAAAGATATCACCAAAGATTCTGTAGAAGAAAGGTTAGATCAGGGCCTTGGCTTTATCCCTGAAGATAGAAATGATCGCGGTTTAGTTAATAATTTTAAACTTTGGCAGAATGCAATTTTAGGGTATCAAAAGCGCTATGAAAAAAAAGGATTATTAGATTTTGCCGCCATTACTAAGGCTAGTGAGACTATTGTTAAAAACTATCAGGTAAAAGTCTTAGGCATTGACAGCAAAAGCTCATCTCTGTCTGGTGGCAATGCACAAAAACTACTGGTCGGACGCGTTTTTTACCACAATCCTCGTGTCTTGATTATTGCTCATCCAACCCGTGGCGTTGACGTCGGAGCTATTGAGTATTTGCATAAGGAGATCTTAAGTATGCGTTCTCAAGGTAAAGCCATTCTACTCGTTTCAGCTGATTTAGACGAGATTCGTCAACTTAGTGATCGCATTGCGGTAATATACGAAGGAGCCATAACCATCGAGGGAGATGGTGGCGATTTTACTGAAGACGAGTTAGGGCTGTATATGGCAGGCGGTTTGCGTCCTGAAAGTAAGGTGGTTAAGGCATGAAAATAATTAAAAAAGCAGCCAACCTCCTTTTAAGGTTAGCTTTAGCTTTAATTATAGCCGGTATAATTTTATTTGTCAGTGGTTACTCTCCTCTTAAAGCTTATAAAGCAATGATTTGGGGTGCTATTGGTAATTGGAATGGTATTGCTCTTAGTCTGGTACAGGCTACTCCACTTATCTTTACAGGTTTAGCAGTGGCTTTTGCTAATAACTGTGGCGTCTTTAATATTGGTGCCGAAGGACAGCTCTATTTGGGAGCTATGGCCGCAGGCGTTATTGGGGCATATTTGCCACCTTTGCCTCATTATCTGCATCTGCTTTTGGCATTATTAGGTGGAGCTTTGTTTGGTGGCTTATGGGCAGCAATTGCGGCTTGGTTAAAAGTTAAGGCCAATGCTAATGAGGTTATTATGACTATTATGTTAAACAGTATTGGTATTCTTTTTTGTAGCTATCTGGCAAACTATACTTTTAAGGCTAGCGGTCCTGTTGCTCAGACACCGGAGATTAAAAGTACTGCAGTGTTATCTAGACTAAGTACCGGAACGCAATTATCAAGTGCTATCTTTTTAGGTTTAGCTCTAATTGTTTTAGTCTGGTTTGTACTTTACAGAACTAAATTTGGGTATGAAATAAGAATTGTGGGAGCTAATCCCAGAGCAGCAGCTACAGCAGGAATTAATGTTGCCCAAAAAATCACAGCTGCTCTTTTTATATCCGGTACTTTGGCTGGGCTAGGCGGAGCAGGCCAGGTTTTAGGCTTGCATGGAAGATTTATTGATGGTTTCTCACCAGGATATGGTTTTGATGGCATTGCGGTGGCCATTTTAGGTGGGAACAGCCCAATCGGAGTATTGTTTTCAGCTTTGCTTTTTGGGCTGATGCGAGCAGGCGGTATGGTTTTAGATCGAACTACTAATATACCGGTAGATTTTGTGTTGATAATCCAGGCTGTTATTATTGTTATGGTAGCAGCACCTGAGCTTTTCAAAGCGCTGAAAGGAGGAGTTAAAGATGTTAGAACAGTGGTTAAACAGTGACGCTGTTTTTTTAACAGTGGCACTCTTGGCAAGTACTTTACGTATGGCTACTCCTCTTGGACTGGCTGCCTTGGGAGCTGTATATAGTGAAAGAGCCGGAGTTATTAATTTAGGCCTTGAGGGTCTAATGTTGGGCGGCGCTTTTTTTGGTATACTAGGTTCTTATTTAACCGGCAATGCCTGGTTAGGAGTCTTATTAGCAGCACTAGCCGGTGGGATAATGGCCTTGCTTTTTGCTTTGGTAACTTTACGATATAAAGCCAACCATGTCGTAGCCGGGGTAGCCCTAAATCTACTTGGTTTGGGATTTACCACAGTGCTTTTGGTTGCTGTATGGGGAAATAGAGGCAAGTCCCCCGATGTTGCAGGTATTTACCCTATTTATATACCCTACCTTAGCGATCTACCTATTGTGGGCGAATTAATTTTCAGGCAATCGCCATTTTTCTACCTGCTAATAATCTTAATGATTCTAAGCTGGCTTTTCTTTTACCGAACAAAATGGGGTTTACGGTTACGTGCTATAGGTGAAAATCCGGCAGCGGTAGACAGTTTAGGAATTCCGGTCTTCACATATAAATATCTAGCTGTAATAGCAGGAGGTATGTTAGCTGCGCTAGGAGGAGCGTACCTTTCTTTAGGAGAGCTAAGCATGTTTGCCCGTAATATGGTAAGTGGTCGGGGCTATATTGCTTTAGCAGCCAACATATTGGGCAACTGGAATCCGATCGGTGTAGTTTTAGCATCTTTCCTATTTGGCTTAGCAAATGCTATCGAGATGAATTTGCAACTTTATGGTTGGCCGACACAGTTTGTGCAAATGATACCTTATGTGGTTACCATGTTTGTCTTAGGCGGTTTTGTGCGTAAAGTGCAAGCTCCCAAGGCCTTAGGCCAGCATTTCGATCGCAGCAACACCAATATGTAAGCAGTATAACAACTGTTTTAGCGAGAAAAAAGCTACAGAAAATTAGGAAGTGAAACCTATGGACTACACAGTTAGTTTGCATACTCATTTAGAAGGTTCTATTAGACCATCTACTTACAGAGAGCTTATGAGAAAGGATCTTACCTCTGAACTTACCGTCAGTAAAAATTGCCATTCACTGCAAGAGTTTTTAGCTAAAATTGAACGCGGGTGTGATTTAACTCAAAAAAGAGCTAATTTAAGAAGAGTCGCTTATGAATGTGTAGAAACAGCCTCTTGGAATAACTGCCTTTATCTGGAGATTCGTTTTGGCCCTACTGTACATGTCCTTGGTGATATGGAACTTCCCGATACTATAGAGGCTGTGCTTGAAGGCCTTAAAGCTGGAGAAAAGGAATTCGGGACTGTTTCCAGATTGATTGTGGCTACTTTGCGTCATGAAAAGCCTGAGGTTTCAAAAGAACTGGCAAGACTAGCAGCAACCTATAAAGATGATGGAGTAGTGGGCTTTGATATAGCCGGTGACGAAGCCACTTACCCTGCTAAAATTCATCAAGAAGCATTTGAAATAGCAAAAAAGGAAGGCCTGGGTATTACTGTTCACGCCGGAGAAGCAGGTAGTGCGGCCAATGTTAAAGAAGCTATCCTAGAATTGGGAGCAACTAGGATCGGTCATGGTATTCAAGTTGTTCAAGATATGGAAGTTATGGAGTTGGCCAAAGAAAAAGAGATTGTTTTCGAGGTCTGCCCTACTAGCAATCTACACACGGGGGCTATTTTAACCTTGGAGAAATACCCTTTAGTTGAAATGGCGAAAAAAGGTTTAAAAATTACCATAAACGATGACGATCCAGAGACTTCGCAAATTAGTCTTCAAAGCGAGTATGAGTTAGCAGAAAAATTACTTAAAGGTAGTATTAGCAGACATGAGTTGTTAACAAACGCTATTACAGGAAGCTTTGCTTCGGAGGCCACCAAAAAAGGGCTGCTTGCTACATTAAATAGCCAATGAATACTGTATTCATTTGAAAAGACAATCCTTTTGCAGGAGATAGGCAAAACAGCTTGAATTAAGAGATAATAATTACAGGGAGGTGAAAGCTTTTGGGAATCATCGTACAAAAATATGGAGGGACTTCAGTTGCTGATGCACAAAGAGTGCGAAACGTGGCTGAACGAATTCTCTACACTCAAAGCAAGGGGCATCAAATGGTAATTGTGGTTTCTGCTCCCGCCGGCAAAACCGACGAACTACTTGCTTTAGCTAGAGGTGTCGCTAAAAAACCAAGTTCTCGCGAGATCGATATGTTACTAGCTACAGGAGAACAGATTTCAATTGCTCTTTTAGCTATGGCTATAAATGATCTAGGCGGCAAAGCTATCTCCCTTACCGCAGCTCAGGTAGGAATAAAAACTGATGATATTCATCAAAAGGCAAAAATTACAGAGATATCATCAAGACGTATAGAAGAGGAACTGTCTAAAGGACAGGTTGTGATTGTGGCAGGATTTCAAGGTATTAACAGTCAAAACGATATTACAACATTAGGCCGTGGCGGTTCAGATACCACTGCAGTTGCACTAGCTGCATCCTTAAAAGCAGATCTCTGTGAAATATATACTGATGTCGATGGTGTCTACACAGCAGATCCCCGTCTAGTACCAAATGCCAAAAAACTTAAAGAGATTTCCTATGACGAAATGCTTGAAATGGCAAGCCTTGGCACGAAAGTTTTGCATCTTCGCTCAGTTGAACTGGGCAAAAAATATAACGTACCTATTCATGTGCGTTCGAGTTTTAATGAAAATCCAGGTACAATAGTCAAAGGAGGGGCACTTATGGAACAGGGAAGAGTTGTTGTAGGTGTAGCCCATGATAATAAAATATCCAAACTTACCATAAGCAAAGTTGACGATAAACCTGGTGTAGCAGCTAAAATATTTGCTAGATTGGCACAATCTGATATCAATGTGGATATGATTGTTCAAAGTGCTAGTAAAGAAGGTCTGGCAGATATTTCTTTTACAGTAAATAAGGAAGACGCTCTTAAGGCTGAAGAAGTAGCTACCTCTATGATTGAAGAACTAGTTGCTCAGTCTGTAGAAAGAGATGATAATAAAGCTAAAATTTCCATAGTTGGCACTGGCATGTTAACAAATCCAGGCGTAGCTGCTAAAATGTTTAGTGCTTTAGCCAACAAAAAGATCAATATCGAAATGATAAGCACCTCAGATATCAGTATCTCAACAGTAATTCCTGCCAGCGATGTGGAAATAGCTGTCCAGACACTACACTCTGTCTTCGAATTGGATAAGTAGCTTATAGGCTGTTGACTAAAAGTCGATAGCCTTTTTATTCCTACTAAATTGAGATTAACTTAGTCAAAAGAATAGTTTATAGCTATAAATCTACAAAACCCCTATTATTATCAAAGTTATCCCCATGATTGAATTTTAAAAAGACAAAAACAAAGTACCCTCGGATTTTTTTACTAGCGAAGGTACTTTAGGGTTCGCTTTTTATTTGACGTCTAAAGGATACAACTTTGTTTCGACCTGTTTTTTTGGCTTTATATAGGGCTTTATCTGCAGTTTTAATCAGATAATCACGAATTATTTCTATAGAACCTTTCCACATATAAGGTTTAATAGTGCTAATGCCAATACTGGCGGTAACTATTATTTTGCTATTTTTTAAAGATATGGGTTTACTATTTAGAGTATCTAAAATAGCCTCGCCGAGTTTTAAAGCTTCATTCTGGTTTAAACCTAGGCAAATAATGGCAAACTCTTCACCGCCATAGCGGCAGAGAATATTGCTATTGCCAATAACACTTTGGACCCTTTTGGATACGGATACCAGTACTTTATCACCTATTAGGTGACCAAAAGTATCATTGATCTGTTTGAAATGATCCAGATCTACAATAAGTAGAGAGAGTGGTTCTTTAAGATGTTGAGCTCGGATAATCTCGGCTTCCAGATACTCAATAAAATAGCGCCTATTATAGATGCCAGTGAGGGAATCCTGCATAGCCAAGCGTTCTAACAATTCATTGCTAGTTGCTAGCTCCTCTAACATTTCTTCGTTAAGCTTTTTTTGGATTTCCAAAGCTGCAATTTTTTCTTTGAGTTCTTGATGAGTAAGGTTTAGGATCTTTTCGATTTTTTTGTGTTGTTCAATCTCTACCTCAAGCATTTTCACTTTGTCAACATATTCTTGCTCAATTTTTTTAAGATCTGTGATATCCTCAATACAAAAGACCAGATATTCTTTAGTTTGATCTTTTATATACGACCACCTAAGATCAACATCAATTATCTTGCCAAATTTATTTATATGTTTCCCCACAAAGCGCCCTGAGAGTTCCTCTAATTTGATGCTAAACTGCAAAATATTGCGAAAAACACTTTGCTCATCTTTTGAAGCTGACAAGTCAAAGAGATATTGATTAATTATTTCTTGCTGAGTATAACCATAGAGAGTACAAGTATCATTGTTAGCAAAGAAAATTTTGCTCTCAGCGTTTGTAATTATAATTGGGACAGGTAAGTCGGTGATAATTTTCCTTAAAAGTATATTATCTAGTTGTAAAGGAGCCATAGAAAATCTCTCCCAGTATTGATCAGAAAGGATCGAATAAATACTTTAATTTAAGTTTAATCCTTTTTAGCATATATAGCAAGAATCTGGAAAAAGTAACCTAAGAGTATTAGCTCAATTAAAAGTACCAAAATGAAGCAAAGAATGATCGCCAAATACCTTGCTCTACTTCATAAAACTGCATATACTTAATAATTGAAGATAGAGGTGATTTTCCTTGGAGAGTCTATATATGCAGTTTGCTGATACCAAAGAATGCGAGGAGTTTTTATGCCAGCTTTTGGGAGGAGATAAGGAACCTTTGGTTAGAGAAGCTGTAAATACTCTTAAACTCAGGTCTTCTTGGTATGAACCAAAATTATACAGAGATGTTTTACCAATAATTAAATTAAATAAATTCCTAAGACAAAAGGGTGTCTATTCAATTAGATTGCTTAATTCATTAGGAGGTAAGGTGGGTAATTGGGTGGTTTTAAGTCTAAATTATAATGCCAAGGCCCTTAAAAAAAGAGCTTTTCAGCTATATAAGGGCAGGATTCAAATCAAAGACTTTTACGATGAAGAGAAACTAAAAAAGCAGTTACTAGATTCAATTGCAAATAATGATTTAATTGAAGCCAATAATTTGCTGGCGTTGCTTTACACGAAAAACCCCTGGTTTTTTAAGAAAAAAGATAATTTCGAGCTAGGACTTAATTTGGCTGAGATCAATCTTGAAAAGGATGAATTATATCAAGCAAATAGATGGTACCAGTGTTTAATTAAAGAAGAACCAGATAATCCGCTGCTTTATCTTGGCCTTGGTAATATTTATATGCTTTCAGGAGATCTGGAGGTTGCGTTTTATTACTTTTTTACAGGTCTTGATTTAAATCCTGGCCATCTACTTCTTTGTTATAATACTTGTCTTTTGTTGCAAAGTGTCGGAGAAGTTGATCTAGCTATCGAAGAGGTTGAGGAAGCATTAAAGATAAATCCCCAAAGCCCTTTTTTTCATAAACTAGCTGGAGATCTGAAATTAGCAGAAAAAAGCAGATTGGAAGAGGTATTAGAGCATTACAAAATCGCAGTGTTTGCTATGACGGCCAACGAACCCCAAGAGCTTTTAATTCAATTATTAAACAATTATAGTTTGGCGTTGGCAGAAAATGATGATTTGGATGTTGCCGAGAAGATGTTACATGAAGCTTTAAATCTTGATGAAAACAGAGAAGATACCTTACTAAATCTGTCAGCTTTTTACGGTTTTTATAAGCATCAAAACGATTTAGCCATTGAATATGCCAACAGGGTTCTTAAGACAAATCTTGATTCAGGTAAAGCCTATCACAATTTAGGCCTTGGTTATCTAGCCAAGGGAAACTGGGGAAAAGCTCGTTGGTATCTTTATAAAGCCAAAAAGTTGCTTCCTCAAGACTATATGCCACTTAATAATGCTTTAGTGGACCTTCGTTCTAAAAGACCGAGATCTTAACCATGTGGATAAAATATCTCACTCTGAAGGGGGAGATAGGGTGACTCGACTAAGATCGAGTCCTATTAGAATGAAAAAAGAAGGCCTTTTTCAGAAAATATTAAACCGGGCAACTAAAAGAGCAAAAGAACAAATACAAGAACCCAGAGTGAGAGAATTTAATCCTAAAACAGATCTAGAGTCTCTTCTTCTCTGGCAAGAAGATCTCTTTACCAGCAACTTTCAAGGTTTCCAATTGAATATTTTCTTTCTTAAGGAACAAAAACGCAGACTTAACGAAGCAGCCTGTAATCCGAACGAGCATGCGATATATGTATTGGAGATTGCGCCAGGTATTTTAGGTGGATTTATCTGGTGCAGAATCTATGACACCAACGAATACGGTAAATTTGGTTCAGTCGAAGAGATCTATTTAATTCCTGCTTTAAGAGGAAAAGGATTTGGCAGAAGACTTATGGAAAAAGGAGAGCAGTACTTTAAATGCCGTCAGGCTAAAAGTATAAAACTACTTGTCACTATTACTAATATCTCGGCGGTAAATCTTTATAAAAACCTAGGATACTCAATTACTAGGTGGGAGATGCAAAAAGATTTAACTACGAGAGAATATAAGGAGGTATAAGGTTGCTTATTGATTATTTTTTTAGCAAAGAAATGTTACGCCTTGAACTAATTCAGGCGAAGGAAGAGGGTAAGGATACATCAGGTATAGAAGAAAACCTAGATGGCGAAAAAGCTCTCGCAGCATTGGATGAGTTGCAAAAAAGAACACTAAAGCCAGACTATCCCTATGTTGAGCCGGATTCATTGGGTGCTATTTTAAAGGAACGTCGGCAAACGAAAAAACTAAAAGGATTCAATCTTAATGACGATCAATTGCTAGATAGGTTAAACGGTTCGTGGTTAGGTAGAGCGGCGGGCTGTTGGTTGGGTAAGCCCTGGGAAGGCTTTGGTATGCAAAAAGGCAGACAAGGTATTAAAGCCTTACTTCAGGAAGCTAATCGCTACCCTATGAATTCATATATCGATTTCGACTATGACGATGATTTCATGCAAAGACATGGCCTTGATCCATCCCTTAAAAATTATCACTACAGAGAATTTGACGGTATGCCAGAAGACGATGATCTCAACTATACTGTGATAGGACTGGATATTGTTAAAAGACATGGCCATGACTTCACCTCAGATAACGTTGCTAACACCTGGATGTATCAGCTTCCGGTATTGCATACCTATACAGCTGAAAGAGTAGCTTATCGCAACTTCTTAAACCTTATCTCTCCACCGGAATCTGGTTTTTATAGAAACCCATATCGGGAATGGATTGGAGCTCAAATTAGAGCGGATTTTTGGGGCTATATTGCTCCTGGAAACCCAGAGCTTGCTGCAGAATATGCCTATCGCGATGCTTGTATTTCCCATACTAAAAATGGTATCTACGGTGAAATGTTTGTCGCTGCAGCTATTGCAGCTGCGTTTGTAACCGATTCTCTGGAAGAGATTATTGAAGCTGGTTTAGGTCAGATACCTAAGAATTGCCGTCTGGCCGCAGCTATACATGATCTTTTAAATTATGCGCAACAAGAAACCGATTTCGAAAAAGGTCTTGACTTTATTTGGCAAAAATATGGTTCTTATAACCCTGTGCATACTATCAACAACGCTTTGATCGTTGTGGCTGGTTTAATATACGGCCAAAAAGATTTTTCCAAGACCATTTCTATTGCGGTAATGGGTGGTTGGGATACCGATTGCAATGGTGCAACAGCCGGTTCTATTTTAGGAACGATGTTAGGTGCAAATAAAATACCAGCTAAGTGGAAAGAACCTATCAATGATACCCTTCACACGGGTGTACAAGGTTATAACAAAGTGAAGATCTCTGATTTAGCCAAGGAAACATTCAAATTAATCAAAAAATAAGAAGAGCCCTGCTCAAATAAAGATTGTTATTCCTGAATTTACGGCCTAGTCGTATATACGATTAGGTCGTTTTTCCAGGAGTAAAATGGTTTTCTTACTCTCTTTTTTTAAGAGCAAGCTTTAAGAAAAAGATAAGGCCGATCACTTCAAGCGATTATGCTTATACCTGACCGGTCTTTTTTGCTTTGCTTATAAAATAATCTGGTTGTTAGCTTTTGACATGTAAAAAATAAAACTGAGTTTAGATTAAAGGATCTGGCCTAAAATAGGGAGAGCGTGTAAAAATAAGTTACAAGGGTCTTTTGATGTGGGTATTAAAAACAATAGGTCATAAAAAGAAAAGAGGGATTTATATGAGTCAGGAGCTAATTATTACTGCGAGGGAATTAGATATATTTACCATACCTAGCTTTGAAGAACATATGCGTGAGATCAAAAAAAGAACCACCCCGGCACTAAGTCTTCTAGGAGAGTAATTGATCGAGGAATTAATTCCACAAACAGGGCAAAACCTTTATTCTCATGTGGCAAAACATGCAAGGAGAACAGTCAACCCCCCCGATGAAACCTGGGTTGCTCTAAGCCCATCTAAAAGAGGTTACCAGACGCATGTCCATTTTGCTTTGGGTGTGGGCTACTATGGCTCTTTTGTCAAGTGTATTGCCAAGGCACAATCACCAGAAAAGCAGCTTTTAGTGGAAGCAGCGTCTAAACTTGGTTCGTTAAAACCTATTTGGATAGTAAAGGGAGAAAATCCGGTTAAAGCAGACAGGCAAAGTATTTCCGAAGTGTCAACTAACACAAGTTATGGTTTGGAAATTGGTACTGTCTTAGAGGGTGTACCAGGTGAGTCTCAAAACGAATGGCTTAAGTGGTCACTGGAGGAGATTAAAGCTATTTGGCCATTTTATGAATATGTCAGAAAGAGGGTGTAAAAGACTTGCTAAGTGTTGGGATAAAAGCTCCAGGTTTTGTGTTGGAATCTACTCAAGGGATCGTTGATTTAAATAGCATTAAGGAGAAGGTTTTACTATTATTTTATCCTAGAGATAATACTTCAGGGTGTACCAGACAATTAGTGGCAGCTCAGGATAGTTTGTTAAAATATCAAGAGTTAGGAGTTAGTGTTTTAGCGCTAAACTATGGCTCGCTGGAGAGTCACCATCGTTTTAGTGAAAAGTATGGTTTTAGTTTCCCTCTATGTGTAGATCAGGATAAACAAATCGCTAAACTATACGGAGTTGTAACTGCAGAGGGTAAGTTAAACCGCAGTGCTTTTATTATTGACGAGCATAAAATTATCAGCTATGCCAAAAAAGGCCATCCTACTACAGAAGAGCTACTTGAAGAGATTAACAAAATTAAATAGGAGGCAGGTTATGGTTCAAGCATTTATAGCAAGTTTTTTGGCAGGATTAGCTACCGGATTAGGAGCCTTGCCTATTCTGTTTTTAAGAGAGATCTCTCACCAGGTGAGAGACCTGCTTTTAGCATTCGCAGCTGGTGTTATGGTAGCAGCTAGCGCTTTTAATTTAATAATACCGGCAATGCAAACAGGTTCTATCTATCAGGTTGCACTAGGGATTATGGCCGGAGCTCTTACCTTAGGTTTCTTTGAAAGGTATATCCCAGAGATGGATTATGAACAATATTTCGGCAGTCAGGATCAGGGATTAGGACGAAAAACCATCCTTCTAATTACAGCTATTGCTCTTCATAATATTCCCGAGGGGTTAGCGGTAGGGATAGCATTTGCTTCTAGGGCAAAAGGTATGGGGCTGGCTCTGGCTATTGCTATAGGTGTGCAAAATGCTCCGGAAGGTTTAGTGGTTGCAGCTCCTCTTATCAAGACTAAAATGTCTAGCTGGAAGATTATCCTTTTAGCTACGTTAACAGGGATTGTAGAACCAATGGCAGCACTTTTGGGTATTAGTTTGGTTAATAAGCTAGGGGCGATAGTACCTTTTTCTTTAGCATTTGCAGCTGGGGCTATGCTATATGTCGTTTTTAAGGAGATGATTCCCGAGTCACACGGTCATGGTTATGCTAAAAAAGCCACCTACTTTTTTGTTTTTGGGATAATATTTATGCTAGTAATAAATAGTATATTTACAGGTTAAAAACCCGTTAACAGATTTGTTAACGGGTTTTTAATAAGTATAGTGGCTTTTATTTGCGAGATCTGATTTGTTAATAGGAAAAGATAATCAGTTAAACAGATCAACAATGGCTGCTGCTAGTGGGTTATGGAATTTAGATCTTATAGTTGAAAGAGTGTTGTTATCCCGATTAGGATGTACCCTATTAGTAAGAATTATGGAAAAAGAATCAGTAAAAGGATCAATCCAGATTGAGGTTCCCGTAAAACCGGTATGGCCATATGAACCCAGTGGGAAAATATCACCACGTAATGAAGTTGAGATATACCAGCCATAGCCACGCTGTACACCTAAAAAGTAAGATATATGGTTTTGGGTCATCAACAAGACAGTAAGAGGACTTAAGATCCTTGCTCCCTCAAGTTCACGTTAGTGTAAAGTTACTGTAGGTAGGTTTTAATGTTGTGTAGAATGGAAGAAAGGGTCTTGGGAGGAGGCCTCCTCCCACTAGATCAAGAAGAGAGACCTCACAGCCATCCTTCGAGATGAGCTAAATAAGCTCAAGGAGTGAAGTCTCTCAATGAAAACTATTCAATATCTAGAAGAACGTTTCCTGCTAATGGCCAAAGAAATAATAGCATTGGTATATTCTAATATTAGTTTTCCTGCTTTTCAGACGAAACTGAGTAAGGAGTTAAATTCATTTGGCACTGATCTTTGCCAGCTTGTTTTAGAAGCACAAGATGCATTTATTAAGAAAAACCCTAAGGAAAGAAAAGACTGGTCGGTAGAGCGAAATGGTGATGCTAAAACTGTGATAACACTCTTTGGAGAGATGCATTATCAAAGGACTTACTATAAGAACAAGAAGACTGGAGAGTACGCCTATCTGGTAGATAAGCTTGCAGGAATAAAACCACATGCTAGAGAAAAGATTTAGCCACCCAGGCTAAACTAATGGATT
>JAHDNZ010000060.1 GCA_018435125.1 Bacillota bacterium
ACATGAAACATACAGTATAGACACCGAACTCATTTCAAAAGAAGAAGCATTTGACGGTTTCTATGCGGTATGTACAAATCTTGAAGACGATACTTCTGCAATTGTCAGGATAAATAAAAGACGCTGGGAAATTGAAGAGTGCTTCCGGATCCTAAAAAGCGAATTCAGAGCCAGACCGGTATTCTTAAGCCGGGATGACAGGATAGTAGCTCATTTCGCAACGTGCTTTATTGCCTTAGTCATCTACAGACTCCTTGAAAAGAAACTAAGCGAAAAGTATACCTGTCACGAAATCATTAATGGATTGAGAGAGATGAACTTCCACACTGATTATCAGATCGTTAGTATGCGCCAAATGAAGAAAATTTTTAAAAACACGAAATCATGAAAACATTACGCACTTTTTAATCAAATAAAGAAAGCTTGGAATCCAGTATTTACAATGGACTCCAAGCTTTTTCTTTTCTCCAACTGTCAAAGAAAAAATATTATAAGAGCGGTGTTTGAAAGAGGGCAAGCTTAAAAGAACTACAATCGTTCTAGCAAAAAAGAAAACAACATAGTCAAATTGCACAGAGCCCAATAGGCGGTATAATGGCAAAGAGCCTGGCAGATAGTCTTAAAAAAACTATTTGTCGGGCTCTGTTTATTTTCCCGGCAAGTGAAGTGAGGTGAGAAAAGAAATAAACTGATATAAAAATATTCATCATATACCTATAAAGAGACCGCAGGCTAGCCTGCGGTCTCTTAAGCTTACTTTTGTAATTTAGAGATATAACGAGCATACTCTTTTTGTTTTTTCTCCAGTTCACTGGTCATATCACGGGCAGCTTTTTTAATGGCAGCTGCTGGATCTTTGCCTTCCACAGCTGCTTCATAAGCGGCAAAATTAATAAAGCGTTGGGTTACTGATTCAGGTGCTAAAGCGTAGGCTGGGGCGATAGAGGCTTTGGCCTGCTCTAAAACTACTTTAATATGTTCAGCGGGAATTTGCATAGCATTAATGGCATTGATATTGGCAGGAATAAAGATACTGCCCACTACTTCTTTAGCTACTCTTTGAGCCATTTGGCCTTGAATATCAGGAGATAGGAACCATTTTAGCCATAAAAAGCCATCATCGACTCTTTTGGCGTCTTTAAATAGAGCAAAAGTCATACCTCCTATATAGGCGGCATGGTTGATAGAACCATCTGCTTGTTTGGTACCGGGTACAAGAGCTAGTCCCCATTTGCCTTTTAATTCGGGAGCGGCAGTTTCAATGTTAGCATATTGCCACATACTAGTTAGCATTAAAGGCAGTTCGCCTTGTTTAAAACCCATAAACGATTCGGCGGCTTTGGGAATGCCCCGTTTGGTAAAAAGCTCAGCAAACTCTGTAAAACCTTTAATAGCCTGAGGCGAGTCCAAACCTGATCGTTTGCGATCTGGGGTATACCAGTCACCACCATGTTGCCAGATAAACATGGAAACATCGGCATAGACTACTTCAGCCTGGCCTTCTTTAAAGGCAAAGGCAGTATAGAAATTCTTCTTATTGGCTTGCAGCTTTGGCAGAATAGTATATAAGTCATTCCAGGTCTTGGGAACATTAAGCCCTAGTTCTTGTAAGACATCGGCTCTATAGACCATAGGGTAGATAACCATTTGCATGGGCAGACCAAAGTTAGTACCCATAAATTCAAAAGAACGCATAAGACCCGGGTACATTTGGCTCCGCAAAGCCTGATACTCTTTGCCGTATTTGGAGAGATCAACAGTGGCACCACGAATTCCCAAGTCGGCAGGGCCTAAAGAACCGGTGATTCCAACTTCAGGAACATCACCACTGGCAGCTGCCAAAAGGTATTTCTGCTCAAAACCGCTCCAAGGAATACTTTGGACTTGGACAGGAATTTTAGTCGCAGGAGTAAAGTAGGTATCGGTTAATTCCTGGATAATTTTATTCCACTCTATAGATTGAGGCGACCAGACTTGTACAGGAGAGGCAAAAACTGCAAGGGAGAAAACGGTAAAGATAAAAAGGACCATAATGCGTTTTTTAAACATAAAAAACTACCTCCTATATTTTAAATAATATTCTTATTTACAAAGAAATGTATCTTTGGTTTAACCGCTTAGCCACTTTCATTTTACTGGAATAAAAAGTAGTGTCAAGCTTGAGAGATTAATTCAGTGGTTGTAAAAATTATGTTATGATAATAAAAGCAGGGTTATACCTACCAATAAAGAAAGAATCTGCGATGAAGCTTGTTTAGGAGGTCTATTCAATGAAGAAATTTATTGGAGCACGTATTTTAACGGCCACAGGTAAAGATTTTACCTGCGGTGATCTGGTAATTGAAAACGGAAAAATTATCGCTGTTAAAGAAAGTGAGGCTCAAGAAAAACCCTATCAGGGCAAAGTAATTACCCCCGGCTTTATTGATGCCCATTGTCATATAGGAATCTATGAGGAAGCGATTCAAGAAGAAGGCGAAGATGTCAACGAAATGACAGAACCGGTGACTCCTGATGTCAGAGCAATAGATGGTATCTATCACGAAGACCCAGCTTTTGGTGAGTCCTATCTGGGTGGAGTAACCTCATTTTGTGTGGCGCCCGGAAGCGGCAATGTAGTTGGGGGACAGATCTGTTTGATTAAAAACTGCCACTCCATTGCGGATAAGATGGTTTACAATCCTTATATAGGCATGAAAGTTGCCTTTGGAGAAAACCCCAAACGAGTCTATGGCAGTCAAAAGAAAAAACCCATGACCCGTATGGGTGTAGCGGCACTGCTTAGAGAGACACTGGTAAAAGCCGATAATTACCGTAAAAAAGAGGATAAAGAAAGAGATTTGGGTCTTGAGGCCATGGTAAAGGTTTTAGAGGGAGAAATACCTCTAAGAGCACATGCTCATCGAGCCGATGATATCCTTACCGCCTTAAGAATCGCTAAAGAATTCAATGTAAAAATCGTTATTGAACATTGTACGGAGGGCGATCGTATTGTAGAGGCCTTAAAAGAGGCCAATGTCCCCTGTATTGTGGGGCCATCCCTTACGGCCAGATCCAAGTATGAACTCCGTTATAAAAACTATGGCACTGCAGTTTTATTGAATCAAGCCGGTATTTTAACCGCTATTATGACCGATCATCCGGTAATACCTGCTAGAGAACTCAGACTTTGTGCTATTGCGGCAGTACGTGAAGGCCTAAGCGAGAGTGAGGCTTTAAAAATGTTAACTATCAACCCAGCCAAGATCCTCGGAGTCGATAATGATTTAGGATCGCTATTCCCAGGGAAAGCTGCAGACTTTACGGTCTGGTCGGGAGATCCTTTCGATGCCAGGACCCGGGTTTTGGAATTGTTTGTAGATGGAAAGTGTGTATATAAGGAGGGCTAAAGAATGGAAACTATCTTGGAGGCAGAACGTAAAATACCTGTTAAGGGCTATTGGGATGTAATTGTTGTTGGAGGAGGAACAGCCGGAGCAATCGCCGGAATTGCAGCAGCCAGAGAAGGCATGAAAACCTTAATAGTTGAAAGCCATGGTTTTTTAGGAGGTTCGGCAACAGCTTCTTTAGTTACACCTCTAATGAGCAATCATGTAGACGGTAAGCCTCTTAATACCGGTATCGGTTTGGAAGTTATGGAACGCTTGAGCCAAAGCGGCGATTGCGGCAAACTTCATCACAACCTAGGCATTTTTAACTGGGAAATGTTAAAATTCACTCTCGAAGAGCTTTACCTTGAAGCGGGTGGAGAACTTTTATATCATTCTCATTTCAGTGCACCGCTAATGGCTGAAAAATCAATTCAGGGAATTATTGTAGAGACTAAATCAGGTCGCCTAGCTCTAAAGGGCAAAGTCATAATCGATGCTACAGGTGATGGAGATGTAGCTTTTAAGGCCGGAGCACCGGTTGAATCCGGAGACGAATTTGGCATCAACCAAGCCATGAGTCTGCGCTTTAGCGTCGGGAATATCGATCTGGAAAAATTCGCCGACTTTTTAGAAGAACTTGAAGGTTATAGACAGTCGTTACCTTTTTTCCATGCATCCCATGTCAATGGCAATAGGCAAGCCCTTACCCCTTATTTTGAGAAAGCTTATCAGGATGGCGTTTTAGAAGAAACCGATGGTGACTATTTTCAAATCTTTGGTGTACCGGGCAGACCCGGCGAGCTATCTTTTAATTGTCCGAGGATAAGCAGTAAAACCGATGCCACCAATGTTGATCATTTAACTAACGCTCAAATCGAAGGTCGGCAGAGAATTAAAAGACTGCTAAACTTCCTGAGAAAATACTTACCCGGCTTTGAAAACAGCTATCTGGTAACCGTAGCCGGTATGGTAGGCGTGAGAGAGTCAAGAAGAGTACGCGGTGAGTATTATCTGACAGAAGATGATTATATAGAGGCCAGAAAGTTTCCGGATGGTATAGCCAAAAACCGCTATCCGATTGATATACACAGTACCAAAAAAGGTGGTGGAGTTAACTTCCACTCTAATTTAGCTCCTAATGAGTATCAGGAAATTCCCTACCGGGCTTTAGTACCCCTTGAGATTGACAATCTTCTGGTTTCAGGCAGATGCATCTCAGCTTCTTTTGTGGCTGAATCTTCCATCCGCATTCAGCAAAACTGCCATGCTTTAGGCCAGGCAGCGGGAGTGGCGGCGGCGCTTTCTATTAAAGAAGGCCTTACGGTTAGGGAACTTGACGGGGTAAAGGTCAGACAGACTTTGATTGAAAGGGGAGCTAATCTTTAGGAAAGGTTTAATCGGGGAGGCATCTTGATGCACTATGATGTAATTATTGTTGGCGGAGGTCCGGCAGGAATCTTTGCAGCTTTGGAATTAGCGGATAAAGCCAAAGTGCTTTTAATCGAAAAGGGTCATGACCTTAAAAAGCGAAGCTGTCCCATGAAAACAAGACAGATTCAATGCGCGCAGTGTAAACCTTGCTCTATTACTTGCGGCTGGGGAGGAGCCGGTGCATTTTCCGACGGCAAACTAACCCTTTCAACCGAAGTAGGCGGCCATCTTGATGAATATGTAGGCAAAGAGAAATTAATGGGACTTATAAATGAAGTAGATCAAATTTATCTTGACTTTGGAGCTCCTGAAAAACTCTATTCCGTAGAGCCCAAGCTCTTGGAAAAGTTTAAAAAAGATGCCACCAAGGCCGATCTCCATCTTGAATACAGTCCGATAAGGCATTTGGGTACGGGAAGAAGCCGGGATGTTTTGCAGGCTATGAAAGACTACCTAGTAGCCAAAGGGGTAGATATTAAAACTTCCCTTAATGTGAAAAAGATCACAACTACGAATCAAACCGTAACCGGTGTTATTACTGATCTGGGAAATTTCTATGCGCCTAATATTATTGTGGCTCCCGGTCGTGAAGGCCATGAGTGGTTTACAGAAGAAGCCACCGATCTGGGTTTAGAAAAGCAGATAAATCCCGTAGATATCGGGGTGCGAGTAGAGTTACCCAAGGTTATCATGGAACACCTCACGGATTACCTTTTTGAATCTAAGTATATCTACTACTCTAAAACCTTCGAAGATAAAGTACGTACCTTCTGCATGTGTCCCGGAGGAGAGGTGGTAGCTGAAAATAACTCCGGACTTGTGACCGTAAACGGCCATACCCATGCTAATAAAACCACCGAGAATACCAATTTTGCCATTTTAGTCAGCAAGACCTTTACCGAACCTTTCAAGGACCCGACCAGATACGGGCAATATATCAGCACTCTGGCCAACCTCCTTGGAGGCGGTGTAATTGTGCAAAGGTTGGGAGATCTTTTAGACGGACGTCGCTCTACCCAAGATAGGATCAAAAAAGGGCTGACCCGTCAAACACTGGTTAAAGCTACTCCCGGGGATCTTTCTTTGGTATTCCCCTATAGGCATTTGGTCGATATCTTAGAAATGCTCGAAGCTCTGGATAAAGTTGCTCCCGGGATCTATTCTAGAAATACCCTTTTATATGGTGCTGAAGTGAAGTTTTATTCCTCAAGAGTGAAAGTCAGTCCCAATCTGGAAACTGCGATTAAAGGTTTATATGCCATCGGTGACGGTGCGGGTATAACCAGAGGTTTAATGCAAGCTTCTTGCTCCGGAGTTATCGCTTCGAGAGATATCCTAGCTAAATAAATTGTAAAGCTGCTGAAATTTATTTCAGCAGCTTTTTTTTGAGTCTTTTTGTCAATCCTAAGTAGAGGAAAAGAGAATTAAAAAAGGGAGACAAAGGTCAAATAAGATAAGACAAAGCCTAGATGGCAATTTAAAAATAAAAGCTAAACTTGTAATATAAGGGGTTGCAGGAAAGAAAAATTAACGCTATAATAAAGTCAGAAGGTCAGGAAAGGTCAGGTGATAGAAATAGCTAGTCTAAGTGACTTCATTGAAAAATACCTCAAAGAGCTTTTGGAAGAGGCGGAAAAAGACTTTATCGAACTTCAAAGACGTGATTTAGCCGAAGCCTTTCGCTGTGTTCCTTCGCAGATTAACTATGTCCTACAAACCCGTTTTACACCAGAAAAAGGTTATCTGGTGGAAAGCAGAAGAGGTGGTGGCGGGTATATCAGAATTGTCAGGCTATCGACTGATCCCAACTGGGAAATAGTCAAAGAAAAACTGCTGACAAGTGTTACCAAGGAAGAAGCTATAGCCATTTTAGATCTGCTTTTAGCTGAAGAGGTGCTCTTAGAAGACGAAGCCAGACTTATCGGTCTTATTTTAAAACAAGAAGAAGATAATCTTAACGATGATCTGCGGGCCCTTTTAATGAGATCTTTGTTTATTTTAATTGAGAATTTAAGGAGGTAGTTAACAGTGCTTTGTGAACATTGCAACTTAAATCCCGCTACGGTGCATTTTAAAAGCGTTATAGATGGAGTTGTCCAAGAAAAACATTTGTGTCAAAACTGTGCAGAGGAAACCGGGCAACTTAAAATTTTTAATTTAAGTAACCCTTTGGGCTCCTTTTTTGAAACTCTGCTTGGCTCAATGGAACTTAGACCCACTCTAATGAGTTCTAAATGTAAAGCTTGTAATATTACGTTTGAAGAATTTCGTCAAAGTGGGCAATTGGGTTGTCCTACCTGCTATAGAGAGTTTCGCGAAGAACTAAGACCTATTTTAAAAAGGATTCAAGGTGATATCGTTCATAAAGGTAAGGTCCCCAAAAGAGCCGGTGGTAAGCTAGGTGTTCAAAGAAAACTGGAAAATCTAAGAGAAGAATTAAAAAACTTAGTTTCTTTAGAGGAATACGAAAAAGCAGCTAAGGTTAGAGATAAGATAAGAGAGATGGAAAAAGAAGCAGGGGGTGAATCCGGTGAGTGAAAAGAAAAATATCATGAAATTAATTACACCCTGGATGATCGAAAGCGGACCTGAAGGTGATGTTGTTCTTTCCAGCCGTATTAGACTGGCAAGAAATCTGGAGGGAAGATCATTTCCTGCTCATGCCAGTGTCTCTGAGAAAAACGCTATTAGAGACGATATTAAAAAGGCCATCAATAAAAAGGAGTTTAATTTCTTAGAACTGGAGGATATTAGTCCGCTGGAGCGAGAAAATATGATGGAAAGCCATCTTTTAAGTCCTCAGATAATCGCATCTCCGGAAGGAAGAGGAGTAGCCATAGCTAAGGATCAGCGCTCAAGTATCATGATCAATGAAGAAGATCATCTCCGCATTCAAACTATTACTCCCGGTCTTGACCTTAAAACGGCCCTGATAAAGGCCAACTCTATTGATGATGATTTAGAAAGTATTTTAAATCTAGCTTTTGACGAGCAGCTAGGCTACCTTACCGCCTGGCCTACCAATATAGGCACAGGGCTTAGAGTTTCAGCCATGGTGCATCTGCCGGGTCTTACCCTCACTAATAACCTGCCGCAGCTTTTAAGCTCGGTTAGCCAACTGGGAATGGTAGTTAGAGGTATTTACGGAGAAGGGACCGAAGCACTTGGAAATCTGTACCAGATCTCTAACCAACGTAGTTTAGGACGGACAGAAGAGGAGTTTTTAAGTGACTTAGCTACAGCCGTGACTCATATTATCGGCGAAGAGCGAAAAATCAGAGAAGCCTTAAAACAAAAGTCACAATATTTTATTGAAGACAAGGTTTTTCGCTCTTTAGGAATCTTAAAAGAAGCAAGAGTAATCAGCACAAACGAAGCCTTGGCGCTTCTAAGTGATGTAAGGCTAGGTATTGATCTTGGTCTAATTAACCAGGATTTAAAACCTATCGTTCAAGGACTAATGCAAATAATCAGACCTGCTCATCTGCAAAAATATATGGGCAATACCCTAGAGCCGGAGCTTAGAGATTATTATAGAGCTTTGGTTATCAGGGAAGAATTGGCTAGGGAGGGATAAGAGATGTTTTTTGATCGCTTTACAGATAAAGCTAAAAGAGTTTTAGCCGGAGCACAGCAGGAAGCTCGTGTCATGGGCCATGATGTAATAGGTACCGAGCATATACTTCTTGGACTAATGCTTGTCGAAGATGGAGGCGCTAGTAGAGTTCTAAACAATGCAGGCATGGAACTAGAGGAGGTTAAAGAACGCATTGAAGAAATTATTCCCGCCGGTGAGGGAGCTGGTATCGCTCAATTGCCTATGACCGCAAGGGTAAAGACCATTCTTAGTTTAGCCTTTGAAGAAGCTAGGGTTTTGAATTACCCCTACGTCGATACAGAACACATTCTTTTGGGCCTTTTAAGGGAAGGCGAAGGCGTGGCCATAAATGTTATAAGAAGCTTTGGAGTTGATCCGGAAAGATTAAGAGAACAAGTTCTTAATCAACTTAAGACAAGTGATAGCGGTGAAAAAGAAACTAGACGCCCCAGAGCAAAAAACACACCTACCCTTGATTCCTTTGGCCGTGATTTAACTCAAATGAGTGAAGAGGGTAAACTAGACCCTATCATTGGCAGAGAACAAGAGATTCAAAGAGTTATTCAAATTCTAAGCCGCCGAACCAAAAATAACCCGGTATTAATCGGTGAACCTGGAGTCGGTAAAACAGCTGTGGTAGAAGGCTTAGCCCAGAAGATCATTGCTTCTGATGTTCCGGAGAGCTTAAAAAACAAACGAGTTGTAGCTTTGGATATGGCTAGTGTTGTAGCCGGTTCGAAATTTAGAGGCCAGTTTGAAGAGCGTCTAAAAAAGGTTATGGAAGAGATTCGCGCTGCCGGCAATGTAATCTTATTTATCGACGAACTTCACACTATTGTTGGAGCCGGTGCAGCTGAGGGTGCCATTGATGCCGCCAATATCCTAAAACCGGCTCTTGCCCGGGGTGAGTTGCAAACAATCGGCGCTACCACCATTGATGAATATCGTAAATATGTAGAAAAGGATGCAGCCCTTGAACGCAGATTTCAACCGATAATGGTTGGGGAGCCGAGTGTAGAAGATACAATTAAAATTTTGCAGGGTTTAAGGGATCGATATGAAGCACATCATAGAGTAAAGATAACCGATGCGGCCCTAGATGCTGCGGCCAAGCTTTCGGCCCGTTATATCTCTGATCGTTACCTGCCTGATAAAGCTATCGACCTTATCGATGAAGCTTCATCAAAAACCAGACTCTCTACT
This sequence comes from Bacillota bacterium, assembly GCA_018435125.1. Taxonomy (GTDB): domain Bacteria; phylum Bacillota; class DTU065; order DTU065; family DTU065; genus JAHDNZ01. Next base: position 9,604 of record JAHDNZ010000060.1, read on the forward strand.
CTGGTTACTCCCCCCTCTCTTAAGGAAATAGAGGATCAACTAGCTGATCTTAAGAGAGAAAAAGAGGCCGCCATTCAAAATGAAGAGTTTGAAAAAGCAGCTGAGCTTAGGGATAAAGAACAAGAACTAGAGAAAAAGCTAAAAGAACATCAGTCGGATCTTGATAAGGAAAGAAGTTTATCCACTATCGAGGTTACACCTGAAGACATTGCCTCTGTTGTAGCTAGTTGGACCGGTATACCGGTTAACAAGCTAACCGAGACAGAAAGTAAAAAACTCTTAGAGTTAGAAAATGAGCTTCATAAAAGGGTTATCGGACAAGATGAGGCTATCGATGCTGTCTCCAAAGCTGTACGCCGAGCTCGCTCCGGGCTTAAGGACCCTAAAAGACCGGTGGGATCATTTATATTCCTTGGACCGACCGGTGTAGGTAAGACGGAACTAGCCAGAGCCCTGGCTGAGGCAGTTTTTGGCGATGAAGATGCCATGATTAGGCTTGATATGTCCGAATATCAGGAGCGTCATACGGTAGCCAGACTCATTGGTTCGCCTCCAGGTTATATTGGTTATGATGAAGGAGGCCAGCTTACCGAGGCTGTACGCAGAAGACCTTACTCAGTTATACTTTTCGATGAGATTGAAAAAGCCCATCCCGATGTTTTTAACGCTCTGTTGCAGGTACTAGAAGATGGTCATCTCTCAGACAGTAAAGGTCGCAAGGTCGATTTTCGCAATACCATCATCATCATGACCTCCAATGTTGGCGCCCGTGATATTAAAAATCAGGGTGGCCTAGGCTTTATGCCTACAGAGCATAGTGCGTATGAATCTATGAAAGATAAGGTTATCAGTGAGCTTAAAAAGACCTTTAGACCTGAGTTTTTAAACCGTATCGATGAGATTATAGTTTTTCATGCTCTAAACAAAGATCACATCAACCAGATCGTCGATTTGATGTTTGCTGAACTAAAAAAGAGACTACTAGAGCAAGATATCCACTTGGAAGGAACTCCGGAGGCTAAAGATAAAATCGCCAAAGAAGGTTATGATCCCGACTTTGGAGCAAGACCGCTTAGACGTGCCATTCAACGCCTGATTGAAAACCCACTCTCCGATGAACTTCTTGCCGGCAAGTTTGAACCAGGTGATACTGTTATAGTAGATGGAAATGAAGATAAAATTGTCTTTAAAAAAGGTTAGAAAAAAAGCACGCCTAGGGGCGTGCTTTTTGGCAGGTATTATTAAGCCGAGTAACTAAATATCTTGGCAGAGTTTAAAAAGGGGTAGAGATACATGGCTAAACAAAAAACAGTTTATATCTGCCAAAATTGCGGAGCCCAAAGCTTAAAATGGCAAGGTAAATGCAATAGTTGCGGAGCTTGGAATACGATGGAAATGAAAGAAGAGACAGTTACCCCCAAGGGTTTTGTCTTAGGCCAGAGCTCTCCTCCGGTTGCAATTGTGGATATTGTAGCCGAAAAAGAGGATCGCTATCAGACAGGCATAGCCGAAATGGATCGGGTTTTAGGTGGAGGTGTAGTGCCGGGATCGCTCACTCTAATTGCAGGTGAACCCGGAGTAGGCAAATCGACCCTACTTTTGCAATTGGCAAAGGAATTTGCACTAAAATGGGGGAAGGTTCTTTATATAAGCGGAGAGGAGTCTTTGCAGCAGATTAAAATTCGCGCTAAAAGACTGGGAGCATTAAATCCCCAGATCTATTTATTGGCTGAAAATAATATCTTAAGCATGATTGAAGCTATCAACAATCTTGATCCGGTAATCGTAATTGTCGATTCAATTCAAACTGCTTATCTGCCTACCTTAGAAGCGGCTCCGGGAAGCATAACCCAGATCAGAGATTCAGCAGCTCATTTAATGAGGCTTGCCAAAGAAAAAGCTCTACCTGTTTTTTTAGTAGGCCATGTAACTAAAACCAGAACAGTTGCAGGGCCACAAGTTTTGATGCATATGGTAGATGCTGTTTTAAGCTTTACCGGAGATAGACACAGTTTATATCGTATTTTATGTGGAGAAAAAAACCGTTTTGGTGCTACAGACGAACTAGGTGTCTTCGAGATGAAAAACTCAGGTCTTGAAGAAGTCAAAGATCCGGGACGCTTGTTTTTATCAGGCCGAAAGACTGATGAGCCCGGGACAGCAATTGTGCCTGTTGTAGAGGGGACACGCCCTATTCTCTGTGAGATACAAGCTTTAGTTACTGGTGGTTATGGACCGCCAAGAAGACAGTTTTCCGGCACGGATCGCAACCGCACTCCGATTTTGCTGGCCGTGCTTGAAAAACGGCTGGGGCTATCTTTAAGCAGCAGCGATGTCTATGTAAATGTGGTTGGTGGACTAAGTGTAACCGAACCTGCTGCCGATTTAGGTATAGCTCTTGCGGTGGCCTCAAGTGCAAGCGAAACAGCACTGAAAAACAACTGGGCATTTTTTGGTGAGGTAGGTCTTACAGGGGAACTTAGACCGGTAACTCAACCGGAGAAAAGACTTCAGGAAGTTTTACAGATGGGTTTTAGCCATTGTCTGATGCCAAAAGCGAGTTTAAGGGCGTTAGATAATACTTTTTTACTAAAAATAAAAGAACAGCTAAACCTTATCAGCGCTGAAAATATATTTCAAGCATGGGACTACTGTAAAAAGAGGTGATCTTTTGGGCAGCTTTTATTCTCCTTGGAATGAAGAAATTCTGGAATTAATACGTATGGTTGCACCAGGCTCAGAGTTGCATACCGGTCTGGAAAATATTCTACGAGCTCGTACCGGCGCCTTAATTGTTGTTTCCGATAGCGAAGAAGTTTTGCCACTTACAGATGGCGGGTTTTTTATCGATACTCCTTTTACACCTGCTTCTTTATATGAACTGGCGAAAATGGATGGAGCGATTTTATTAAGTTCGGATGCTAAACGTATTCTTTATGCCAATACCCAGCTTCACCCTGATCCGTCTTTGCCGTCTAAAGAAACCGGAACCAGACATAGAACAGCAGAAAGAGTAGCCAAACAAACAAGAGCCTTGGTTATAAGTATTTCACAAAGAAGGAACATCATAACTTTATACCAGGGAGAATGGAAATATGTTCTTAAGGATGTAAGTGTTATTCTGGCTAAGGCTAACCAGGCTTTGCAGACTTTAGAAAAGTATAGAGCTGTATTAATTCAGACCTTAAATACACTTACAGCTTTAGAATTTGAAAACATAGCCACTGTTTTGGATGTGGCTGTAGTGATTCAAAAAGCTCAGCTGGTAGAGAAGATTGTTTGGGAGATTGAAAGATATATCACAGAACTCGGAACCGAGGGTCGGCTGGTAAAGATGCAGCTGGAAGAGTTAATGGCTGATATTAAAAACGAAGGTCAGCTAGTAATTGAAGATTACCTGATTGTAGCTGAAAAAAAGGCTACCGAGATCTGGCAACAGCTTTCGAGGTGGTCGGCAGAAGAACTACTTGAACTAGGAGCTATTGCCAAAACCTTGGGTTATACCGGAAGTATGAACTCCCTAGAACAGGTGGTATCCCCCAAGGGCTTTAGAATTTTAGCCAGGATTCCAAGATTACCACAAAATGTTATTAATAATGTAGTGGAGTTTTTTATGCAATTGCCGGCAATTGTTAATGCTTCAATTGAGGAACTAGATGCTATCGAAGGGATTGGCGAGGTTAGAGCCAGAGCAATACAAGAAGGTCTTAGAAGAATAAAAACTCAGGCTCTACTGTAAAAAAACCCGTGATTTATCACGGGTTTTTAAGTAAGGCTAAAGACTCCAAGGGCCTCGAGTTTTTTCTTTTCTTTGTCAATAACATCGTTTAAGTCTAAATCCAAGGCATCGCTTAATGCTGCCAGATAAAAGATCGATCTACCTAATTCATTTTCAATGACTTCGCGACAAGAATCACAAAGTTGGCCATCAATATGATTTTGCATATAGTCGCGTAGTTCGCTGTAACTGATATCAGGAGGGAAGACCTGTTTTTCAGCATTAATTTTAATACAACCGCAAATTGTAACTGACTTGGCGAGAGCACGATTTGTTCTCGCAGCTGATTCTGAAAATTTAGTCATAATATCTAAAACGGAACGGTGCCTGATTAAATATTTATCTACAAGTTCTTGGAAATTCTGGCCGTCAAAGCTTTCCATGAGTATCATCTCCCTCAGGTCTACATTAGGCAGGCCTTTACTATACAAATTATAAGAATAATGATGCGGAAATGTCAAGCCTAGTTCAACCGATATTTTAAAACAATTCTGAGAATCTTGCTAAAAACTATTGACAATATTAATAGTAATGTGCTAAAATTAATAAATTTCTTGACCAATTTAGTCAAAAGCTTTATACTTAAATTAAGTAATGTCTGATAAAGGGGGTGCGGCGGTGTTTTCTGTTGGCGATAAAGTTGTTTATCCTACACATGGAGCTGGCATTGTAAAGAATATTAAAGAAGAAAAGATATTAGGTGAAACAAAGGCCTATTATGTTCTTTATATGCCGGTAGGTGAATTAAAACTTATGGTTCCTGTCGATAATGTTAATGAACTGGGTATGCGCAAAATTATTGGTAGAGAAGATGCCCGTCTAGTGCTGGATGTCTTAAGAGATAATAAAAGTCGGATGTCTACCAACTGGAACCGCCGTTATAGAGCTAATATGGAAAAAATTAAAACCGGTGATATTAATGAAGTTGCAAGTGTAGCTCGCAATCTCTACTCACGTGACAAAGAAAAAGGTCTCTCTACCGGAGAAAAGAAAATGTTAGAGCAGGCCATTCGAATAGTTGTTTCGGAATTAGCCTTGGCAACCGATACTAAGGAGGAGGAGATGAGAGAACTTATTATTGAATGCCTCGAAGAAAATATCGAAATTGAGGACAAAAATTGAATATTGAAGGGCGGTGGAGGGGTGGTTCTTAGAATAATAGCTCTGGCTGTAGGGATTGTAGCCGGTGGGCTTTACGGTTGGGAGCATGGTAGCGACTATCTTTATTGGGGTATGGCTGCGGGCATGGGTGTTGGGGCCTGTATAGCACTTATAATTGGATGGTTCGCAAGCCGCTTAAAAAAGATACCCGGCAGAAAACTTTTTTTTATGTTAATTGGTTTTCTATTGGGTTTTGTCTTAGGGCTTCTAATCGGTGGCTTTTTTCAGTTTAAACCGCTTACAATTCTACTAGCACTATTGATTGGTCTGCTCTTTGGAGATGTTTTAGCCAGCAAAGCTGATGAACTGTGGCTATCAAGTGAATTACGCTCGTCATTTCGTAAAAACGAACCAGTCTGCAAAATTCTGGATACTAGTGTTATTATTGATGGCCGGATTGCAGATATTTGTGCTACAGGTTTTTTAGAAGGTCGTTTGATTGTACCGAGGTTTGTTTTGGAAGAATTACAACATATAGCGGATTCCTCAGATATTTTAAAACGTAACCGGGGACGCCGTGGACTCGATATTCTGAATAAAATGCAAAAAGAATTCGGTATGCAAATGGAAATTATTAGCGATGACCAAAATGAAGAAATTGAAGTCGACGCTAAGCTGGTTCACCTGGCTAAAAGGATCGGTGGGAAAGTTATTACTAACGATTATAACCTTAATAAAGTGGCCGAACTCCAAGGAGTTTCAGTTTTAAATATTAATGAATTGGCAAATGCTTTAAAACCGGTGGTTTTACCTGGCGAAGAGATGAATGTCCAGGTAATTAAGGATGGTAAAGAGTCAGGCCAAGGTATTGGTTATCTAGATGACGGTACCATGATAGTTATCGATGGAGGCAAACGTTTTATCGGGGAAGAGGTAGAGGTTTTAGTAACTAGTGTGTTACAAACTGCTGCCGGTCGCATGATTTTTGCCAAACCCAAAGGTCATTCATAATCTTGGTCTCATACCCGCCTTTTTGGCGGGTTTTCTTACATTTAGAAAACCTAGACAAAACTTGGTAAAATTAGGTATGCTAAATCTAGCCGGTTATAGAAGGAAGGGGCTTTTAGCTATGAATAATGCGGCAATTATCTTAGCTGCCGGACAAGGTAAACGCCTGGGATTAAATCAGAACAAGGTCTTGCTGCCTTTGGCAGGCCATCCACTTGTGTATCACACCTTAAAAACCTTTGCTAGTCTAGAGGAGTTAAAGACTATAGTGGTAGTAGCTCATAAAGACGAGTTACCGGAGATAAAAGAGATAGTTAGAAAATATGAAGCTAATAAAACCATACTTATCACTTGTGGGGGAGATACTAGACAAGAGTCTGTCCGGCGAGGTCTTTTGGCTTTAGAAAAGATTCTACCTGAGAAAGTGCTGATCCACGATGGCGCAAGGTGCTTTGTTACCAAAGAGGTAATTCTTAGGGTTTTAGAAAAAATTGAGCCTTCAGTGGCTGTAACATGCGCCGTAGGAATAGTAGATTCCTTAAGAGAGGTCGATAGCCGGCTAAATGTCATTGCTTCCATAGATAGAAATTCCATCTATGCCGTGCAGACCCCACAAGGTTTTGTTTATCAGGAAATTCTTGCCAAACATCAACAGACTGCCAAGCTAGATGTCTCAGACGATGCCCAGTTGTTTGAAAACCAGATCCTAGTCAAGGGAGATTATCAGAACATCAAAATCACAACCCCAGCTGACTGGGAGTTGGCTAAAGCCCTAACCAAAAAAACCAGAGTTGGACAAGGTTTTGATACCCATAAATTAGTTCTTGGTAGAGACCTGATTTTAGGGGGAGTTAAAGTCCCATATGAAAAGGGTCTTTTGGGCCATTCCGATGCCGATGTTTTGATTCACGCAATCATAGATGCTCTTTTGGGTGCTTTAGCTTTGGGTGATATTGGTGAGCATTTTCCAGATGACGATCAAAGTTTCAAAGACATAGCCAGCCGAGAACTGTTAAAAAAAATAAAGACCCTGATAGACACAAAAGGTGCTATGATAGAAAATATAGATGCTACCATACTAGCTCAAGCACCTAAGCTGTCTTTATATAAAGGTATGATGCAAGAAAACATAGCCCTTGATCTTGGAATCTTAAGAGAAAAGGTAAGTATTAAAGCCACTACAACAGAAAAGCTTGGACCTATTGGTCAAGGCGAAGGCATAGCAGCAATGGCAATAGCTTTAGTGTCAATTTAAGATATTATAAAGGAGGTAGACTCACCGGGAATGCAAATTTACAATACTTTATCTAGGAAAAAAGAAACCTATATTCCCCAAGACCAAATTAAGGTCTATGTCTGTGGAGTTACCCCATATGATGAGGCTCATCTTGGCCATGCTAGGCCAAGTATTGTCTGGGATGTAATCAAGCGTTACTTTAATTACCAGGGTTATACGGTGAAAATGGTCCAAAATTTCACCGATGTAGACGATAAGATTATAGCTCGTTCTTTGAGGGAAAAGCGTCCCGCTTTAGAGATCTCTGACTATTATTCTAAACGTTATTTAGAAGCCATGGATAAGCTTGGAGTGGTTAGATGTGATTATTACCCTAGGGTTAGCCAATATATTATAAAGATAATCGAGATGGTTAAAGGACTAATCGAAAAAGGTCATGCTTATGAATCCTCAGGGGATGTCTATTTTAAGGTTAATAGTTTTCCGACCTACGGTAAGCTTTCCGGTCGCAATGTAGAGGAACTACGAGCCGGTACCAGATTGGCCGTTGAAGAAAACAAACAAGATCCGGTTGATTTTGCTCTTTGGAAAAGTGCCAAACCCGGAGAGATCAGTTGGTCTTCACCCTGGGGAGAGGGTAGACCCGGCTGGCACATCGAGTGCTCCGCTATGGCCCTTGATCTCTTAGGCGAGAGCTTTGATTTTCATGGGGGAGGCTTAGATTTGATCTTTCCTCACCATGAGAATGAAATTGCCCAGTCTGAAGCCTATACGGGAAAGCAGTTTGTTAGCTTTTGGATTCATAACGGGCTAATTACTATTGATAACGAAAAGATGAGCAAATCTTTGGGCAACTTTGTTACCGTAGAGGATCTCTTAAGAGAAAACACCAAAGAAGAGATCAGATTTTATATCCTTTCTACGCACTATCGCACTCCCCTCAATTTTACCTGGGAGGGATTAAAAGAAAGTGCCAAAGGCTTAAAAAGACTCAACAACTCCGTTAGAAGCTGGCAAGAAGAGGCCAAACCTCTTGATTGGCAAAACTTTAGTGAGTTAAACGAACTGGAAAAACGCTTCAAAGATGCCATGGACGACGATTTTAATACCGCTCAAGCCTTGGGTGTACTTTTTGATCTCAATCGTTTAGGCAACCAGTATCTGCAGCAAAATGATAAAAGACTTGGGGCGGCATTAAAGCTAATGCATGAGCTCGGAGGTATTTTAGGTATTATAAAAGAGAAAGAAGAAAAAGCTATTCAAACAGACCTCCTAGACAAAGTTGTGGAGATATTGCTAGAGCTAAGACTAGCAGCTAAAAAAGAAAAAAATTGGGCTTTGGCCGATAAGATTAGAGAGCAGCTCTTGGAAGCAGGCATTATTCTGGAGGATTCCACTTCAGCAACCAGATGGAAGGTGAAAGATTAAAGATGGATGTAGACAGCTATTCACCTCTTGCTTGGGCCTATCTTGGTGATGCTTTATGGGAAGTATACATCAGAGAACAGTTAATGCAGGAGACTTTAAGAAAAGCAGGCGATTATCATAATATTGCAGTTCCTTTGGTAGCAGCCAAAACCCAAGCTACGATTGTTACCTCTTTATGGGAAAAGCTAACAGCTAAAGAACAGGATATCTTCCGTCGGGGGCGCAACTCCTGCAATAATTTTCGCAAGACCTCGACACATCAGGAGTATGCTTATAGCACTGGTTTTGAAGCTATTCTGGGGTATCTTTATCTAGCTGATGAAAAGAACAGATTAAACTATTTGATGGAAATCTCCTTTTTAAAAGGGAAAGAGGTGGCAGAAAATGGCCGGTCAAGTTGAGGGCAGAAATGCTGTCTTAGAAGCTGTTCGCTCCGGTAGAGCACAAAAAGTATATCTTAGTCATGCCGCTAGTGGGAAAACTATAACTGAGATCCAGCTCTTGTGTCAGGATCTCAAAGTTCCCTTGGTAAGACTTACTAATAACGAAATAATTAAAATGGCCAAAACCGATAAGCATCAGGGTATTCTAGCTCAGACCAAAGATCTACCCCATAAAACTCTTGAGGATATTATAAACCTAAAGGAACCACTGGTTATAGTTTTGGATCATCTCCAGGATCCTCATAACCTAGGGGCTATTTTAAGAACTGCCGAAGCAGCTAATGTGGATGCGGTAATTATACCCGCCGATCGTTCCGTTTCTATAGGACCTGGCACAATTAAAGCTTCAGCCGGAGCTATAGAGTATGTACCTCTAATTACAGTAACTAATATTGCCAAGACAATTGACAAGTTAAAAGAAGGTAATATCTGGGTAGTAGGTACAGCAGATAAAGCTGAAAAATCATATACAGAGATCGATTTTAGGGGTCGTTTGGCCATTGTTATTGGGAGTGAAGGGGAAGGCATCAGCCGTTTGGTAAAAGAAAAATGTGACTTTTTAGCTAAAATACCTATGCACGGTAAAATTTCTTCTCTCAATGCTTCGGTCGCTACAGGTATAATACTATATGAAGCCCTACGCCAAAGAGATTTAAAGGGATAAAGGAAGATAGCTTGACCTTAGTGTTTTTCATAAGGTATAATGATAAAAGAATTGGGAAAGGCTATTTGGTTGTACCTTAGAGACAACTAAAACCTATGTTTTATAAATCTCTCCTTATTGGAGGCGATGTGGGTGATTTCTTCCGTACAAAAAAAATCCTATGAGATCTATGACACTATGCCTGATGAAGAGGTAGTAGAATTAGCCAGAAGCGGTAACGAAGTGGCTTTAGAATATCTTATTAATAAGTATAAAAACTTTGTCAGAGCCAAAGCACGTTCATACTTTCTGATAGGTGCAGACCGGGAGGACATTATCCAAGAGGGCATGATTGGTCTTTACAAAGCGATCAGAGATTTTCGAGTAGAAAAACTCACTTCGTTTCGTGCCTTTGCGGAACTATGCATCACACGCCAGATTATTACGGCAATCAAAACAGCAACAAGACAAAAACATATTCCCCTCAATTCCTATGTTTCGTTAAACAAACCAATCTATGACGAAGAATCTGACCGTACACTGCTAGATATTCTCTCAGGAACCAAGGTAAGCGATCCGGAAGAATTAGTAATTAGTCAAGAAGAATTTAATGCTATTGAAAAAAAGATGGGTGAATTCCTAAGCGATTTAGAATGGCAGGTCTTGACGTTTTACTTAGAAGGCAAGTCTTATCAAGAGATAGCTGATCAACTAGATAGGCATGTTAAATCAATTGATAACGCATTACAAAGGGTTAAGCGTAAATTAGAACGTTATTTGGAAAAACGTGAATTACAGGACAGATAGAAGGGAGCATAAAGCTTCCTTTTATTTTCCCGGTAACATTATTAAGGAAAGTTAACCGGGAAGTTTTTCGGAAAAACTATTGACGCTACCTGTTTTATAGCATATAATCACATTGTTGATGCCAAATAAGTGCGTCACCATGTCAATAAGCCGGTGTAGCTCAATTGGCAGAGCAACTGACTTGTAATCAGTAGGTTGCGGGTTCGAGTCCCATCACCGGCTCCATGGAGAGGTTCCCGAGCTGGCCAAAGGGGGCAGACTGTAAATCTGCTGGCGTTGCCTTCACTGGTTCGAATCCAGTCCTCTCCACCATTTAATTTTATCTGCGGGAGTAGCTCAGTTGGCTAGAGCATCAGCCTTCCAAGCTGAGGGTCGCGGGTTCGAACCCCGTTTCCCGCTCCAATCATCGCGGGGTGGAGCAATTGGCAGCTCGTCGGGCTCATAACCCGGAGGTTGTCGGTTCAAGTCCGGCCCCCGCAACCAGAATATTTGCTTGCAACTTTTTGCAAGCTTTTTTTATGGTTTTCCTGCAAAAGACCAAAGGGTAAATGATCATGCATATGGTTTAGGGGTGTTTGTCTTAGGGGTAGTAGATTGTTATATCCTCTGAAATATAACCTGCGGTTTTAGTATAATTCGGAAGAATCATAAACTGATAGCTGTTTTTTAACTCACTTATGGTCTATAATAAGAGTTAGAGAAAAAGGCACAAATCTTGACATTGAATTCGCTATATGCTAATGTTTAACAGTACAGCTCCAAAAACTGTGCTTTGAAAGGCAGGTGAATGGTGAACCTGCATGTCAGGTAAACCGTACTCTGATGCGTGTAGACATTAACTTAGAATGTACTAAATGCGGCAGACGCAACTATAGAACTTCAAAAAACAAGAATCACAATCCCGACAGGCTTGAATTTAAAAAGTTCTGTCCTGCTTGTCGCGAACATACTGCTCATAAGGAAACAAAATAGTTAGCGTATAGCGTCCGCACAGGGGGGATTGCTTTGACAGCCAACGTAAAAAAAACAAGCAATACTGGTGTTGGTAAGTTTTTTCGTGAAATTAAAACTGAACTGCGCAAAGTAGTTTGGCCTAATAGGAAAGAACTTATTAACTACACCATTATTGTTATTGTGATCAGCCTTATTGTTGCCTTATTTATTGGCCTGGTTGATTTGGGATTTTCCGCTGGATTCAAATTCCTTACCAAATAGCAGGTATTAGACCGGTTTTATTAAGTCTAAATCGGCTAATAGCTAAGACGTCTTTACTTTAAGTACTTAGCTATAGATATTTCAAGGGATGCGAAGATCTGAGAAACTCTAATTACAGCTAGGAGAGTTTTGAGCTAGTGGCGAATTATGTACAAGTAAATTACCCATTTTAAAGGTAGAGTAATTATCTCCGCCAGTGTTTTTTGGGAGGTGAAAATATGGCAAAAAAAGTAGTAGCTAAGGTAAAATTGCAGATTCCTGCTGGGAAGGCAAATCCGGCACCACCGGTAGGTCCGGCACTTGGCCAACATGGTGTAGCAATTATGGATTTTTGCAAACAGTTTAATGCACGTACATCAAGTGAAGCTGGAATGATTATTCCGGTTGAGATTACCATTTTTGCTGACAGATCCTTTACATTTATTACTAAAACTCCTCCGGCTGCAATTCTCTTGAAAAAAGCCGCTGGAATTGAAAGCGCATCCGGTACTCCCAACAGTAAAAAGGTTGGTAAGATAACCAAAGCTCAGCTCAAAGAGATTGCCGAGTTAAAGATGCCAGACCTTAATGCAGCTGATGTTGAAGCAGCTATGAAGGTTATTGCCGGTACTGCTCGCAGTATGGGCCTTACAATTGAGGAGTAATAACTCGCTAATTAATGTGGGAGGAATAATTCCGTTTGTACCACAAGGAGGAAAACTTTAATGGCAAAAAAACAAAGTAAAAGGTACTTAGCTTGTTTAGAGACTTATAACCGTGACGAGGTTATGACAGTCAAAGATGCTATGAATGTTGTGGTCAAAACTGCTAACGCCAAGTTTGATGAAACTATTGAAGCTCATATCCGTCTTGGTGTTGATCCTCGCCATGCTGATCAAAATGTACGTGGTACGGTAGTACTGCCTTTTGGCACAGGCCGAACTGTTAGAGTAGCCGTTTTTGCTAAAGGTGAAAAAGCTACCGAAGCTACCGAAGCTGGTGCTGATATCATCGGTGCCGAAGATTTAGCTGAAAAAATCCAAGCTGGTTGGCTAGATTTTGATATCGCGGTAGCAACCCCTGATATGATGGGTGTGGTAGGACGCTTAGGTAAAATACTTGGACCCAAAGGTCTTATGCCAAACCCTAAGGCCGGCACAGTTACTTTTGATGTAGCCAAAGCCATCAAGGATATCAAAGCCGGTAAAGTTGAGTTTAGAGTAGACAAAGCAGCTATAATTCACGTTCCTATTGGCAAAGCTTCCTTTAATGCTGAAAAGCTGGAGGAGAACTTTTTAGCCTTGATGAGCGCCATTATAAAAGCCAAGCCTGCTTCCTCTAAGGGTAACTACCTTAAGAAAGTTTCCATTGCATCCACAATGGGCCCTGGGCTGAAAGTAAGCCCAACTGATATTGTAAACACTATCAAAGCATAGGAATTTTAGGATAAAAATTAAATAGCAACCTCTCTGCCACAGACAGCAGGTCCCAAGAGGGTAAGCTTAGTCGCCTGCCGAGGTAGTTTAAGATAGATTATTTTTAGGGTGATCTGTCGCGAACCTGTCTGTAGGTTCGCTTTTTTATCGGGCAGGGGGATTAAGGAGGTGAAACTGTGCCAAAACCACAAAAAGTTGCAAAGGTACAAGAGATAAGCGCCAAGATCAAAGAAACTAAGGGTGTAGTTATTGTTAACTACCGTGGCTTAAATGTCAAAGAAGAAACTGAACTGCGAAAAAAACTCCGTGAAGCAGGAGCAGAGTATGTGGTTTTAAAAAACACACTGCTAAGTTTGGCAGCTAAAGAACAGGGTATCGAGGGGTTAGAGCAATACCTAGCCGGTCCTACAGCAGTTGCTTTTGGTATCAATGATCCCGTCGCTCCAGCTAAAGTTATTAGAGACTTTATTAAACAAAACAAAAAGATGGAGATTAAAGGCGGTTTGTTGGGTACCGAGGTTATTAACCCAGCTCAAGTAGAAGCTTTAGCTGATTTACCCTCAAAAGAACAGCTTCTGGCTATGCTTGTTAGAGCACTGCAAGGTCCAATCGCAGGGTTGGTCAATTGTCTCCAAGGCAACATTCGCAACCTGGTTTATGTTTTGGAGGCTGTACGTAATCAAAAAGAAAGTGCCTAAGGATCTGGTTTTATGCGTGTAAGTGGTTTCAAAGTGTCTTTAGAGCACTTAAGATATTAAATTAATTTGGAGGTAAATAAAAATGGCTTTTGATAAAGATGCATTCCTTAAACAAATTGAAGAGATGACTGTATTAGAGTTAGCTGATCTGGTTAAAACGCTAGAAGAAAAATTTGGTGTCAGTGCTGCCGCTCCGGTGGCCATGGCAGCTGCTCCTGCTCAAGCAGCGGCACCTGAAGTTGAAGAGAAGACAGAATTTGACGTTGTTTTGGCTGAAACCGGCGCTGAAAAAATTAAGGTTATCAAAGTTGTACGCGAGCTCACCGGTCTTGGCTTAAAAGAAGCTAAAGATCTTGTTGACGGTGCACCTAAAACTGTAAAAGAGGGCGTTTCCAAAGCCGAAGCTGATGGTATCAAAGCTAAACTTGAAGAAGTGGGCGCTAAAGTCGAGATCAAGTAAGATAACTACTATAAAGGAGGTCACTTTGGCCTCCTTTGCTTTTATAGCCCAAAAAACAAAAAAGCCTCCATTTAGGAGGCCAATTTTTTGGCTAACAGTTTTTTACAAGAAAGGTAGACAATTAGCTTGACAGCTAATTGTCCTTGTGTTAGTATTATAAACTGCCAATGTATTGAATAATGGATGCTTATATCCTTAATTATTTAACTTTGCTGGAGCGAAGGAATACTTGTAAATACAAGTGTGTCAGTTCTTTTAATGGCTTTACAAGGCAAAAGACTACGAGGTAGATCTGCCGAGAAAGGGTGATCAGCGATGGATAAGGTGGCTCTAGTCACCAAGGGTCCAGAAAAAGAGCGCCATAGTTTCGGCAGGATACGAGAGGTTATGGCTTTACCTAACCTCATCGAGATCCAGACCGCTTCCTATGAAAGGTTCTTAAAAGAAGGACTGTTAGAGACTTTCCGGGACATATCCCCCATTCAGGATTTTACCGGTAACCTCACCCTAGAATTTGTAGACTATACACTGGAAGAAGCAAAAATGGATGAAGACGAGTGCCGGGAAAGAGATGCCACGTATGCTACACCTTTGAAGGTGCGTGTAAGACTTATCAACAAAGAGACCGGTGAAGTAAAGGAACAAGAAGTCTTTATGGGAGACTTCCCTTTGATGACCGAAAAAGGCACTTTTATTATTAACGGTGCCGAAAGAGTTGTGGTAAGTCAGCTGGTTCGTTCAGCGGGTGCCTATTTTAAACGGGATATTGATACTAACGGTAAATACGTTTACAGTGCTAGTATTATCCCCAATCGTGGTGCCTGGCTTGAGTTTGAAACAGATGCTAATGATGTAGTATATGTAAGGGTCGATCGAACAAGAAAGATTCCGGTTACAGTACTTTTACGTGCGCTGGGGTATGGTAGTGATGATGAGATTTTGACATTAATCGGTGAGAGTCAGCAGCTGAAAAACACTTTAGACAAAGATACCACTGACTCAGTGGATAGTGGTCTAATCGAAATCTACAAAAAGCTGCGACCAGGAGAACCTCCAACTGCTGAAAGTGCTAGGGCTTTGTTTGAGAATCTCTTTTTTGATTCCAAACGTTACGACTTGGCTGCGGTTGGACGTTACAAACTCAATAAGAAGTTAGGCCTTAGGGAAAGAATCTTCGGCATGACTTTAGTGGAGCGTGTAGTTGATCCTGAAACTGGAGAGATTTTAGGGGATCAAAATCAAAAAGTTGATCGCCAGGTAATGAAACAGCTTGAAAAGGCTAGGATTAAAGAGGTTTGGATTCAAACCGAATCTGGGCCTGTTAAAGTTGTTGGCAATGGTGGTATTGATCCTGAAATTAAACATATTAGAGCCGAAGATATGGTCGCAACCGTAAGTTATTTTTTCGGTCTTTTTAAAGAAGTGGGTTCAACTGATGATATCGATCACTTAGGAAACCGCAGACTAAAAACTGTAGGGGAACTGTTACAAAACCAGTTTCGTATTGGTCTTTCTCGCATGGAAAGAGTTGTACGTGAACGTATGACCATCCAGGATGCCAATATTATTACTCCCCAAGCATTAATCAATATTCGCCCGGTAGTGGCGGCTATTAAGGAATTCTTTGGTTCAAGCCAGCTTTCGCAATTTATGGATCAGACCAATCCGCTTAGCGAGTTAACCCATAAAAGAAGGCTTTCGGCTTTGGGACCGGGAGGACTTTCACGCGAAAGAGCCGGTTTTGAGGTCCGCGATGTTCACTACTCTCACTATGGACGCATGTGTCCGATTGAAACACCTGAAGGACCTAATATCGGTTTAATTGGTTCTTTGTGTACTTTTGCCAGGATTAATGAGTTCGGTTTTATTGAAACACCTTACCGTAAGGTTGTAAGCGGCAAGGTTTATGATGAATTTGAATATCTAACTGCCGATGAAGAAGACAAATACATTATTGCCCAGGCTAATGAACCACTGGATGCTGAAGGCAATTTTGTCAATGCCCGTGTAGCAGTGCGGTTTAAGGATCAGATTGCAAGCATCAGTCCGACTAAAGTTGATCTGATGGATATCTCTCCTAAGCAGTTAGTTTCGGTAGCTACCGCCTTAATTCCTTTTTTGGAACACGACGATGCTAACCGAGCCTTAATGGGTTCAAATATGCAGCGCCAAGCAGTACCGTTGTTAAAAACAGATTCTCCTTTGGTAGGTACCGGGATGGAATATCGGGCTGCGGTTGATTCCCAGGCTGTTTTAACAGCTAAAAACCCGGGTGTTGTGGTACGAGCCACAGCCAAGGAAATTGTTGTCCGCTGTGAAGATGGTAAGGAAGATAAATATAAATGTACCAAATTTGTAAGATCTAACCAATCTACCTGTATCAACCAGAAAGTGGTTGTTAAAAAAGGTATGGAGGTTAACAAAGGTACTTTTTTGGCAGATGGACCGGCCACAGACCACGGCGAACTCGCGTTAGGACGAAACACTTTAGTTGCTTTTATGCCTTGGGAAGGTTTTAACTACGAAGATGCTATCTTAATCAGCGAAAAACTGGTTGAAGAGGATGCATTTACTTCAATTCACATCGAAGAGTATGAATGTCAGGCCAGAGATACCAAACTTGGCTCCGAAGAGATTACCCGCGATATTCCCAATATAAGTGAAGAGGTTTTAAAAGACCTTGATGAGCGTGGCATAATAAGAATCGGTGCTGAAGTACACCCGGGCGATATACTAGTAGGCAAAGTAACCCCCAAAGGGGAGACCGAACTTACCGCTGAGGAAAGATTATTAAGAGCCATCTTTGGAGAGAAAGCCCGTGAAGTACGTGATTCATCACTAAGAGTACCTCACGGAGAAAGTGGTGTCATAGTTGATGTCAAGATCTTCTCTCGGGA
Organism: Bacillota bacterium; assembly: GCA_018435125.1. Taxonomy (GTDB): domain Bacteria; phylum Bacillota; class DTU065; order DTU065; family DTU065; genus JAHDNZ01. The sequence goes on from JAHDNZ010000060.1 coordinate 26,734, forward strand.
AAATGGCGACGATCTTTCTCCGGGAGTCAATACTCTGGTTAGAATCTATATTGCTCAAAAACGCAAAGTTTCGGTAGGCGATAAAATGGCTGGCCGCCATGGTAACAAAGGTGTGGTTTCCAGAATACTACCGGTAGAAGATATGCCTTTTTTACCGGATGGAACACCTGTTGAGATTGTCTTAAATCCGCTTGGGGTTCCAAGTCGTATGAATATCGGTCAGATTTTAGAGACGCATCTAGGTTTGGCGGCTAAAGCATTAAATATCAAAGTAGCGACACCGGTCTTTGATGGAGCCAATGAAGAAGATATTGAAAAACTGCTGGAAAAGTCAGGCTTAAGTCCTGATGGCAAGACAACACTCTACGACGGACGTACAGGACTCCCATTTGATTCACGTGTTACGGTAGGTTATATTTACATGTTAAAACTCCACCATCTAGTTGACGATAAAATTCATGCTCGTTCTACAGGACCATATTCGTTAGTAACACAACAACCTTTAGGCGGGAAAGCCCAATTCGGTGGACAGAGATTTGGAGAAATGGAAGTCTGGGCGCTAGAAGCCTATGGCGCAGCTTATACACTTCAAGAACTCCTTACAGTCAAATCCGATGATGTAGTAGGAAGAGTTAAAACTTACGAAGCTATCGTCAAAGGAGAAAATGTACCTGAACCGGGTGTCCCCGAATCGTTTAAGGTACTTATAAAAGAGCTGCAATCCCTCTGCCTTGATACCAAAGTATATGCCGAAGACAAAGAGGTTGAAATCAAGGATGAGGACGAGGATATTACCGAAATGGCCAAAGAATTAGGTATTGATTTAGGAAGAGAAAAAAGTAGTCTCCAGGTAGAACCAAAGTCCGATTCCGATGAAGATGACGAAGATGAAGAATATGATGAGGACGTGTTAAGTGAAGAGGAAGATCCTGACAAGGATACTGATGAGGATCTTTCTGATGAGGATCTTGTTACCGATGAAATTGAAGACCTAGACGAAGAAGATTTCGAAGATATCGATAACTTTGACGAGATCTAATTCACTTCCTGGCCTAAAAAAGGAGGGACTGACTCTTGTTGGACGTTAATAATTTCGATCGCATCAAGATCGGCCTTGCTTCACCGGATCAAATCCGGGCTTGGTCCAGCGGAGAAGTCAAGAAGCCAGAAACGATAAACTACCGTACCTTAAAACCGGAAAAAGACGGCTTATTTTGCGAGCGTATCTTTGGACCCGTTCGCGATTGGGAATGCCACTGCGGGAAATACAAGCGCGTTAGATACAAAGGTGTAGTTTGTGACCGTTGTGGTGTTGAGGTTACTAAATCAAAAGTACGTCGTGAACGTATGGGGCACATTGAGCTTGCGGCACCGGTAAGTCATATCTGGTATTTTAAAGGTATTCCTAGCCGTTTGGGTTTAATACTTGATATCTCTCCGCGCAACTTGGAGAAAGTACTCTATTTTGCTTCTTATATAGTGATTGAACCAGGCGATACCCCACTAGTCGAAAAACAGTTGCTTTCCGAACCGGAAAGACGAGTTATGCGCGACAAATACGGCAATGATTTTGTGTGTGGTATGGGTGCAGAAGCTATTAAAAAGCTTTTGCAAAAAATTGACTTGGACCAAGAGGCTGAAGCCTTGCGTCAAGAAGCACAGGAGACTTCAGGCCAAAGGAAAACCAAGGCTATTAGACGACTTGAGATTATTGAATCCTTTAGGCAATCAAACACAAGACCTGAGTGGATGATTCTTGATGTGATTCCGGTTATACCACCCGATCTTAGACCTATGGTCCAGCTCGATGGTGGGCGATTTGCAACTTCTGATCTTAATGATCTTTATCGAAGAGTTATTAATCGTAATAACCGTTTAAAAAAGCTACTTGAACTTGATGCTCCCGATATCATTGTTCGCAATGAAAAAAGAATGCTGCAAGAAGCAGTGGATGCCCTGATAGATAACGGTCGCAGAGGCCGACCGGTTACCGGTCCTGGTAACCGTCCGCTGAAATCTTTAAGCGATATGCTTAAAGGCAAACAGGGGCGTTTTCGCCAAAATCTACTCGGCAAACGTGTTGACTATTCCGGCCGTTCAGTTATTGTAGTGGGACCGGAGCTAAAGATGCATCAATGTGGTTTACCTAAAGAAATGGCACTTGAATTGTTCAAGCCTTTTGTAATGAAGCTTTTGGTGGATCAAGGCAAGGCAAACAACATCAAGAACGCCAAAAAAATGGTGGAACGAGTCAATGATGAGGTCTGGGATGTGCTCGAAGAAGCCATTAAGGAACACCCGGTTCTTCTAAACCGCGCTCCTACTTTACACCGTTTAGGTATTCAAGCTTTTGTTCCGGTCTTGGTTGAAGGCAGAGCCATCAAACTTCATCCTTTGGTTTGTACAGCTTATAACGCCGACTTTGACGGTGATCAGATGGCCGTACACGTCCCGCTTTCTGCCGAAGCCCAAGCCGAAGCCAGAATCCTAATGCTTTCAGCTCACAACATTTTATCTCCGGCTAGTGGCGAACCAATTGCGGTACCCACCCAGGATATGGTTATTGGCTGTTTCTACCTCACTTTAATTCGTGACGGAGGTAAGGGCGAAGGCAAGTATTTCCTTAACATGGATGAAGCAATGTTGGCTTATGAAGAAGGCGACATTGATCTGCATGCCAAAATCAAAGTTAAAGATGTCAAGGGTTGTTCCAGAGAAACATCCCTAGGCAGAATGATATTTAATAATGTAATGCCTGATAACATTCCCTATTTTGAGCAGGAAGTGAAGAAAAACGACCTGCAGAAAATAGTCAACACCTGTTTTAGAAAGCTAGGCGCCAATCGCACGGCCGAAGTTTTGGATAAGATCAAGACTCTTGGCTATCATTATGGCTGTATCTCAGGTACAACGGTATCTGTTAGTGATATTAAGGTGCCACCTGAAAAAGCAGAGTTAATTAACCAGGCTGAAAACGAAGTGTTGCAACTCGAGCAACAGCACCGCCGAGGGCTTATTACCGACAATGAGAAATACCATCGCACTACCGTAATCTGGACCGAAACCAAAGATCAGATTACCGAAAAGATGAAAGCCAATCTAGGCAAATGGAATCCGGTTTATATGATGGCTATCTCGGGTGCTAGAGGTAATATGTCGCAGCTGGCGCAGCTTGCTGGTATGCGAGGGCTAATGTCTGATCCTACGGGTAAGGTTATCGAGCTTCCTATTAAAGCTAATTTCCGTGAAGGCCTTACTGTTTTGGAATACTTTATCTCTACGCACGGAGCCAGAAAAGGCTTGGCCGATACCGCGCTAAGAACAGCCGACTCAGGTTATTTAACCAGAAGGCTTCTGGATGTTTGTCAGGATGTCATTATCAGAGAAAAGGAATGTTCTACTGAAGAAGGCGTCTGGATCAGTGCCATCGTTGAAGATGGCGATGTCTACGAGTCATTAGAAGATCGTATCATTGGCAAACTGGCCTTTGAGGATGTTTACCATCCTGAGACCAAAGAGATAATTGTGCATAAAAATGAACTTGTAGATGAGGATATGGCCGATCGAATAGTAGAAGCAGGAATCAAATCTATTTATATGCGTTCCGTTTTAAGCTGTAGATCAAGGCATGGTATATGCATCAACTGTTACGGCCGCAACCTTGCTACCGGGAAACTGGTTGAAATTGGTGAGGCAGTAGGTACTATTGCAGCTCAATCTATTGGCGAACCTGGCACTCAGCTTACCATGCGGACCTTCCACACAGGCGGAGTGGCCGGCGATGATATTACTCGAGGACTCCCCCGGGTAGAAGAGGTTTTTGAGGCTAGAAAACCCAAAGGGCAGGCGGTAATTACCGAAGTTGAAGGTGTTGCCAGAGTAGAAGAAAGCAAGAAAAACCGCAAAATCATTATTACCCAGGCCGATGGTACGGAAAAAGTCTACCAAGCTCCTTTTGGTTCAAGATTGAAAGTTACTGACGGTACACAAGTTAAACCTGGTGACAGACTGACCGATGGCCCAATTAACCCGCACGAGCTGTTGCATATTAAACCTATTCGGGAGATCCAATCCTACCTAGTCCAAGAGGTGCAGGAGGTTTACCGGTCTCAAGGTGTAGAAATCGATGATAAACATTGCGAAATTGTCGTAAGACAGATGATGCGCAAAGTCAAAATAACCGAACCGGGAGATACGGGACTTTTACCTGGCGGATTAATTGACATCTTTGATCTGGATGATATGAATAAAGATATTATAGCCAAAGGGTTGACACCTGCTGGATATAAACATGCTATTTTGGGGATAACCAAAGCTTCACTGGCTACAGACAGTTTCCTTTCAGCAGCTTCTTTCCAGGAAACAACAAGAGTTTTAACCGATGCTGCTATTAAAGGCAAAGTGGATAGCCTTATTGGTCTTAAAGAAAACGTTATAATCGGTAAATTGATTCCTGCTGGAACCGGAATCGAACGTTGCTTAAGAACCGATATTGAAGTAAGTGAAGAATAGACTCTCTGACCTTTTGGGAAGGTGTCAAGCAGTTTGAAATTTATTGACACCTTCCCAATTTAAATGATATACTTTTACAGTACGCCAGAAATTGGTTCAGAGGGGAAGGAGACCTTGGCATGCCTCTGGAAAAACTCAAAAAGGCAAAGAAGGTAGCTATAGGTACCAAACAGGTACTTAAAGCTGCAGAGAATAAAGAAACCGTCCTTATCTTTGTTGCCCAGGATGCCGACGCCAAAGTTGTAGAGCCACTTAGCACCTATTGTAATGAACATGGTGTTCAGATTGTTTCAATCGATAGTAGAATTCAGCTAGGTAAGGCATGTGGCATAGATGTAGGAGCCGCAGCAGCGGCGATCCTTAAAGATTAGAAGCGGAAGGAGGTGGCAAAATGCCAACGATTAATCAATTGATACGTAAAGGTAGACAAACAAAGCAGAAAAAAAGCGCTTCTCCAGCCCTCTTATTTGTACAAAATACCCTTAAGGATAGAGAGGTCGAGATGCCTAAAGGTTCTCCCCAGAAAAGAGGCGTATGTACCAAAGTAGCAACTATGACGCCTAAAAAACCTAACTCAGCGCTTAGAAAAATCGCTCGTGTTCGTCTAACAAATGGTATTGAAGTTTCATCTTACATTCCTGGCGAAGGCCACAACCTGCAAGAGCACTCCGTAGTACTTATTAGAGGCGGCCGCGTTAAGGATCTCCCTGGCGTCCGTTATCATAT
>JAHDNZ010000080.1 GCA_018435125.1 Bacillota bacterium
CATCTAGTAAAAAGTACTTAGATTTCGATCCTGCTCAAATTTGATCTGTCTTGATCTATGCTTATTTCTTATTCAAGAGATTATTGGTACTCTTTAAAACATTGTACTTACCATTTTACACAGCGTTATGGACTTGACTGAACAACGTATATTAAAAGAACAAAAAAAGGATTTTCCTGACTCGCAAAAGATCCTGGAACTGGAAGACCAGTTGGAATAATGAGGGGCAAGAGGGGGATTTGGCTTATGAAAAAATTAGTAACATTTTTTCTCCTTGTAAGTATTGCCATTATAGCTCAAGCTGAGATTATTGTAGATAATCACGGTTATTTACCGTTTGCCAAAAAGGAAGCGTTAACAACAATAAAGGCTGAAAGCTTTGAGTTAAGAGATAAAGATTCAGGCCGAGAAAAATATAAAGGTGCTCTGGAAGGACCTCTATTAGACCCAGATACTGGTGAAGGTGTTTATCGTTTGAACTTTACCGAAAAGGTAAGAGGCGGACAGTATTTCCTTACTGTAGGGACCAATAAATCATCGGCTTTTAAGGTGGATAGTAGAGCCTTTAATCCAGTCTTTGTTGAAGCGATGAGGACTGTAACCGCAAGAAGAAGTACCTATGGGTGGCTTGATGATTTAGGAGAAGAAAATATTTTACTTACAACCTATATGTCAGCCAGAGGATTATCTTTCTTTGAAACCTTTAGCGACCGATTTGCCGATAACGAATTACAATTACCTCCAAACGAGCAAAATAATAAGGTCCCCGATTTCCTGGACGAAATGATCTATGGTGTCAAGGGCCTTATAAAGTGGTATGAAGAAGGTAATTTAGCTTCTAAAGATATTAATTCTCTTTCTGGTGTAGCTTCGGTATTGGCAATAGCCGGTCGTGTTTTACCCAAAGCCGATCCAGCTCTTGCAAAGCAGTGTGCCGACAAGGCCGAGGAAGCTTACAACTACTTAAAAGCAAACCGACAAAACGAAATCAGAGCCGATCTCCGGCTTTTACTCCTTAGCGAGCTAAATCTTCTTACCGATAACAAGCTTTATGAAAAAGAGTTTAGAGACTTGCTAAAACCGGTTTTGGACCAGGGCTGGGGACCGATAACTCCAAATGACCTAACCGGGTTTAGCTTAGGGGAGATGATGAAAAAATCTCTCCCCAAAGAAGATGAGATCTATGATCTTTATATGAGCCGAGGTATCGGTCTTTTAATCGCTCATGAAAGAGATCCCTATTATAGGACAGTGGCTTATAAACCTGTGGAGACTGAGTTTAAGGCTATTTATTTAACCACAACCTTGCCGGAGGGAGTTGCCTCTGAAGGGCTCTATTTAATAGATGTCAACGAGTACTATCGTACCAACACCTGGGTTAGAGTAGCCCAGGATCAGATGCATTACCTTTTGGGAAGAAACAGAGCTCACAGAGACTACCTTCAACAAGGGTCTTTGGAAACTGTTTTTAATCTGGCTTTGCTAACGGCCTATTTTAAGGACAGCTCAACCATAACAAGAAGCGGGCAGATAGTCGGTGGAGCCTTAAAAATTACCTTTTATTTTGTTTTAATCTTTGCTGGTATTACGCTGTGGCAGAAATATAGCAGTAAAAAAATCGAAAAAGATGATAACTAAAGCTAGGCGACCCCTAAAAGAGGTCGCCTTTTATTATTAAAAACACTTGCCAAGCGAACATATGTTCTATACACTGGTAAGTAGCCAGTGAATATTAGAGAAAAGAGGCTTCAAAATGGTTAAAGTTATAAACTTCCAGGTAAAAGAATTACCTAGGCTGTGGGTGGTGGGTAAAGCCCTAAAAGTAGATATGACAATACCAAACCCTATTCCCGAGTTTTGGGGACAATGTTTTAAAGAAGAGGTTTTTAACACTCTGGAAACTCTCTCTCAATATCACCTTGATAATTCTTATGTGGGCTGGATGGGTGATTGGCAAAATGAAGACGGTACCTTTACTTATCTATGTGGGATGCTGATGAAGGTAAATACACCACTTTCAGAGGGATTTACCTATCGGGAAATTGCTAAGAGCAAAGTTGCTATTTCTTGGATTCAGGGGCTAGAAGCTGAGGTCTATCCCAAGGCCCACGAGTTAAGTGTAAAAGAGCTGGAGGCAAACGGTTATCAAGCAAAATGCTTTGACTGGAGTATGGAACTATATAATTGTCCGCGCTATACTCAACAAAATGACAAGGGAGAGATTATACTGGATTATTATCTCCCTCTAAAAGCCTAGAACAAGGATAAATAACGATAATTAGCTTAACGTCTAATTTTGGCTAAGGTCTAGGGCCATTATTCTTTAGGTTCTTTGCTCTGAATATGGAGCTTACCCTGAGTATTAAGGCTGGCATAGAAAACATCGTTAATATCGTTTAATCCGTGTTCTTTAATACTTTGAGCCAACCAGCTGTAACTTAAACCACAGAGTTCTAAGTTTTCGTATTTAATTGCTCCATCTAAGACCAAAGGAACACTTAAACCTTCATAGGGAGTAGGGATATTAAGATCTTTTGGGGCTATGGGCCGAGACTGTGAGCATGGGAAAACACTGATTTGTCCGGAGGTTTCAAGGACAGCAAACTCTACATCAGTTACATCACTATAACCGGAATTTCTAAGTTGCCCCATTAATTCATCAAGATTGTATCTTAGTTTGCGCAAGACATTTTCGCGTATATGGCCATTTTCAATTACAATAGTAGGACGTCCACTGATAAGAGTACGTACTTTTTCGCTTTTTAAGGACAGAGTGGAGATTAAAATTTCTAATCCGGCTAAGATTAAAATAGGATAGATAGAGTGAGTTAAAGGAGCGTGAATATTTTCAATTGGCAGTACGGCTAGTTCAGCTATCATAATAGCAATGACAAATTCATATGGCTGCAACTGCACCATCTGACGCTTACCCATAAGTCGCATAGCGATTAAGACAACAGCATATAAGATGACACTGCGATAAGAAATAATCACGTGGTGCAACAAAATTACCTCCCACAACCTATTTTCCCCACATTCTAGCAGGTTATTTTCGCAGGGTGGAGAAAGTAATTTTTGGAACCAGGTTAAACGTTGTGTTTTTATGAGGAGTGATATTAAATGAAGGTTAGAATTGGAGTTATTGGTACTGGTGCCATTGCCAAATATCGGCATCTGCCCGAATATGCCTCCAGGAAAGATGTAGAGATTGTTGCAGTTTGTGATATTGATAAAGCCAAAGCCGACAAAGTTGCCTTAAGGTTTGATGTGGGTCAGGTATACACAGATTACAAAGAGATGCTTGAAAAAGAAAAACTGGATGCTGTAAGTGTTTGTCTGCCAAACTACCTCCATGCTGAGGTTACGATCTATGCACTTAACCGTGGTCTTCATGTTCTGGTGGAAAAACCTATGGCCACCAGCTTAAAAGAAGCCGATGCCATGATTGATACAGCTAAGAAAAACAATCTTGTGCTCATGGTAGGGCAAAACCAACGCTTGGCACCTTTGCATGTCCTAGCTAAGAAGGTTATCGACAGCGGCATGTTAGGTAAGGTCAATACCTTTAGAACGGTTTTCGGTCATCAAGGTCCAGAGCACTGGAGCCCGTCGGCCAAATGGTTTTTTGATAAGGAAAAAGCTTTTGCCGGATCTTTAGCAGATCTAGGCGTTCACAAAGTTGATCTCATTCAGTATCTTTTAGCAGATATTGATGAAGTAGCCTGTTTTTCAGCGATTATGGAGAAGAAAAATTGTACCGTTGATGACAATTCCGTAGCAATTGTGCATATGAAAAATGGTGTGATAGGCACCGTAGAGACTAGCTGGACTTACAAACCCAAAGAGGAAAACGGCACAGTTTTCTTCTGTGAAAAAGGGACTCTAAAAATGGCAGTAGAACCGGATGCTCCACTGGTAGCTTACTTTAATGAACCCGGTAAGGGACGCCTTGTTTTTGAAGTACCTAAAATTCAAACTAACGAAGAAGGCGGGCAATTCTCTTCAGGAGTTATCGATAGCTTTATCGATACTATTAACGGCAAAATTCAAAACCCGATTCCCGGAAGCGAAGGCAGAAAAGCTCTCAGAGCAATTTTAGCTTGTATTGAATCTAATACCTCTAAAAGTAAGGTTCGGGTAGAGGAGGTTAAATAAGATGAAGGTTGGTCTTTTTACCGTCTTATTTCAACAGCTCCCTTTTGAAGAAGCATTGGATAAAGTTAAAGAATATGGGCTTGAGGCGGTTGAGATTGGGACCGGCAACTATCCGGGTAGTGCTCACTGTAATCCGGATGAATTACTGCAGGATAAGACCAAAAGAGATAAGTTTCTGCGGGCAGTAGAGGATCGAGGTCTTACTATCAGTGCTTTAAGTTGCCAGGGCAATCCGCTTCACCCCAACAAAGAGTTTGCCAGAAGAAACCACGAGACTTGGCAAAAGACAGTGGAGCTTGCAAGTGAGCTGGAAATTCCGGTGGTATGTCACTTTTCGGGGTGCCCCGGGGATTCTCTAAAGGCAGAAAACCCCAACTGGGTCACTTGTGCCTGGCCAAACGAATATGGTGAAGTTCTCAAATGGCAGTGGGAGGAAGTGGCTATTCCCTACTGGCAAAAAGAAGCTGAGTTTGCGAGACAGAAAGGTATTAAGATCGCTCTTGAGATGCATCCGGGTTTTTTAGTTTATAATCCCAGTACTCTTTTAAAACTAAGAGAAGCTGCCGGAGATAATATTGGTGCGAACTTCGATCCCTCACATCTTATCTGGCAAGGCATTGATCCGGCAGAAGCTATTCGCTATCTGGGCCAGACTATCTATCATTTCCATGCCAAAGATACCTATCTGGATCAGACAAACATCGCTAAAAAAGGCGTCCTGGATACAGCTTCCTATGCTAAACTTTCAGAACGTTCCTGGACCTTCCGTTCGGTAGGTTATGGTCTCGATGAAAAAGCCTGGCGCAATATAATTACAGCCCTAAGACTTGTAGGTTATGATTATGTTCTTAGTATCGAGCATGAAGATCCACTTGCATCTGTAGAAGAAGGTCTTAAAAAAGCAGCTGATTTCCTCCAAAATATTACCTTAAAAGAATCTCCGGCAGCTGCTTGGTGGATCTAAATAAGAGTAGGACACTGTAAAATCAGTGTCCTACTTTATCTCATTTTGAATTAAGATAATAGGTGGTTTGGCCAAAGAACAATTTCTGCTAAAAAAAAAGTAACATTTAATAGATAAATATCAAGTTAGAAAATGAACTCCTAAGAAATAAAGGGAAAAAAGCTAAGGCAGGAGAACCTTTCCAATAGGTAGTAACTTTGGGGAAAGCTTTTTTACCCAGCTTACTAAAGGCCACAGATTTAAAATAGTTTTAGCATTTTATATACGATTTATCTATGCTGAGCTAATTAAACAAAGGCAAGAAATTGCTTTATTATCTTTAAGACGAAAACGATTTCTATCAGTGGCAAACGGTATAAAGGGAGGGAGTGGGTTTTTATGAGTAAGAGCATGCGTTTATACCTTGGACTTTTAGTAGTGTTTTTGATTTTACCACTTACAGTTTGGGCGACAAGCAACTTGCAATTTGATGAACAAAATGTAGTCCTCAGGTTTGGAGCCATATCGGATACCCATCTTACCGGTGGAGTAGATAAATTGGAAGAAGCCTTAAAGTTGCTTTATAAAAAAGCAGGAAAAAACAAACTAGATGTGCTTCTAATTGCAGGGGATCTGACAGATAGTGGCTCAGCAACGGAAATTACGGCATTTAAAAAAACCCTGGATAAAGTGGAGTTTGATAAAAAAGGCACTAAACTTATCTTTGCCCTAGGCAATCATGACACTGATTTTGATAAGCTGCCTTATAATGGTCTGGCGTTCAAAAAGGGTCTTGGTGCCTATGCTTATGAAGGAGCTCTAGATGACGAGATAAAAAACGGCAATCATCATCTAGTAGTGAATGGTTATCATTTCATAGCTGTTAATACTAAAAAATATAATGGTGGCTGTGAACATGCACCAGAAGATCTAGCCTGGCTTAAAAACGCACTTGATGAAGCCGTTAAAGATGATCCCCATAGACCAATCTTTGTAGCTACTCATCCTTTGGTCTATGATACGGTTTATGGCAGTTTAGAAGGAAGTTATTGGACTTCAAAAAACCTGGGTGAAGTGTTAAACGATTACCCTCAGGTGATAAGCTTTGGGGGCCACCTCCATTCACCACTCAATGATGAAAGAACAATTTTCCAGAGAGATTTTACTTCTCTTAATACTGCGTCTGTCAAATATGTAGCTTTAGACAGTGTTATTGATGGTCTTGCTCCCATTGATTTAGATGGTGGCTCTACTCCAAGAAATTGCAATTTTTTCTCTCAGGGGCTTTACCTGGAAGTTGATAAAAACCACAATGTACGGATTACTAGAATGGACTTTTTCCATGAGGCCGAAATTAAATCTCCCTGGCTGGTACCGGCACCTAAAGCTGATAAATCACATCTACAGTACTATACCACCGAGGCACGCAAAAGTGCCAACCAAGCACCTTATTTTGAAGACGATGCCTATCTAACAATTAGGCGTTTAGCTAAGAAAAAACTCGATATTGAGTTTAGTGCCGCCAAAGACGATGATTTAGTCTACGCCTATGAAATTCATCTCCTGGATAAAGCAACTCTTCTTCCGGTAGGAGCATCTTATGCTATCACTTACTCCGACTTTTATTTGACACCAAAACCAAAAGGGATGGCGACAAAGATATTTAAGGCCTTTAGTACAGATGCTTTTAAGCTTTCTGCAAAGGAGTTTGATCTTAGCAAAGAGTACCTTATAAAGATCGTGGCCATGGATTCCTTTGGTCTAAAAAGCGAACCACTTTATTCAGAGTCTAATTAAGAGGTAGAATTAATATGGATTTTTATTTCAAGGGGGTTTAAGTAAAAATGAAAAAAGGATTTATGATTACAGGGCTTGTTTTACTACTTACATTTGCCGGGTCGTTATTGGTAACAGCAGCTACAGTTGAAGGAGATCCTTTCAAAGGCTTGGAGCTTTGTATTGCTTATGATTTTGACTTCTGGCCGGAAGATGACGATTCTTTGGGGACCAAAGACGATAAGGATATCTTCTTTTCGGATTCAGCCCAGGCTGGTATTAGCCTGCGTTTTCTAGCGACTAAAGAAGGTGCATTTAAAGACCGAGGTAAGCTTGAAGGTTTAGCTTTCAAACACGAGTCGATCTGGGAGACAGGTCAAGCTAAAAACTATGTATCCTTTACTCTCTCACAGCGCCACGATATGAATCTTTATGCCTTCGATGAATTCCCGGAGCCAAAATACTTTAGCTTTTATATCGATACAACCAACTACAAAAGAAATCTAGATTTCTATCCCATTATCTATGAACAGGATTATGATGAAAACGAAGAAGAAGCGGGAGTCTCCTGTATGGCGATTAAAGCCGGTTCAACCTTCTACCTTAAAAATAAAGAGGGTGTAATTACCTCGGCCAAGTCTTATGACCAGCATATTGCTATTCCGAAAAACTTTGTGGGCAGAGTCTATTTGCCACTAAAAGACTATGTGCCTATCTGGGGTACACAGGATGTAAATGGCAAATTTGATGGTCTCAAGGTTATCTCCTATAAATTCTCTTTTGTTGATATAGGCAATAAGGGCGAGTATATCATCTTTGATGAGTTTGCCTTTCTTATCTAAAAAATAACTCCAAAAGGTCCCCTGGTTTTTTCTCAGGGGATCTTTTACATAGTGGGATAATTGGTTGTCTAAAGCTGATTTAACTTTTTAACTACCAAAGATACTAAAAGCTAAATGGAGGGAAGCATATGAAAAGAAGAATGCTAATAATCCTTATTTTCCTAACAAGCCTTGTGAGTCAGGCCCTAGGTACTAAGCCTTTTATTACAGGAGCATTCTGGCAGCTGCATGCCGGTTTTCTAGACGAGGAGGAAAGCTTTTGGGAAGAACAGATCGAATTTATGGAAAAGGCAGGTATTAAGACGATTATCATTCAGTCTACAGCTGATGACACTTCAAAGCTCTACACTAGTTCTAAATTGATTAAAGTAAGATTTCCAGGCCCTCTAAAAAGAGGCTTTCATGAACTTATGATAACTACTTTACCGGTGACAGTTACGGAAATAGCTACCCTTATTCCTTTTACCTATCAAGTTATCTCTCCTGAGCCGGCTCCACTTTTAACTGATGATGGCACCAAACTAAAAGACGGTGATTTTGGCAGTATCTTTAGTGCTGTAGGCTGGACAAAGGAGGCTAAAGGCCCGATAAAAATACAAATAGATCTAGCGACAGAGGCCGACTATATCGAGGCCTATTTTATGGTTACCGGTACTATCCCGGAGCTGGATACAATTACTCTGGACCAAAAAACAGGCCAATTGTTCTTGGTTAACGATATACTTACCACTCTTCTAACTAATGCTAAAAAACACCAGATCGATGTCTGGCTGGGTTTAAAATTCAGTGATACCTGGTGGGGTAATGACTTTAAGGCTGAAAAAGAGATTGCTGATAACCTACTAACTGTAAAAGCCTTGGAAAAGTATTACGGACAGTTTGATAATCTTAAAGGTTATTACCTTCCCCATGAATTTAGACCGGATTGGCGAGCCAAAGAAAATACAGTCTTTTTTAAAAAGCTATGTGAAGAGTTAAGACAATTTAACAGACCTCTGGCTATAGCTCCCTTTTTCCGGGTTGAAATGCCGTTGAAAAAACATCAAAGTTTCTGGGAAGAGTTTTTAAGTGAGGTCGACTTTGATATTCTAATGCTTCAAGATGGAATCGGCTCTGACTATTCACGTTTGGAAAAGATCCTCCCTCATTATCAAATGGTCTATTCTCTCTGTCAGAGAAAAGGGATTGATTTTTGGTCTGATGTAGAAGTCTTTCATACCGACTCACCTAATGGAGTAGGGTATCCCGCTTCTTTTACCAAGGTAAAACAACAGTTAGAAAAGCAAGCACCATTTTGTGACAGGCTGGTTATCTTTGATTGGTTGCATTATATGAGCCCTCTTTCTAACTCAAAAGCGAAAGACCTCTACAGCGATTATTTAGCCTATCTTGGGAATATTGATTAGTAGCTACTAAAATTTACAGGAATAGGCTATCTTTTTCTCGAAATTTAACCGAAAATAAAAGACAGGAGTAAACTTAAACTGGGACGAAACTTGTCAGTAGCTTAAAATCTTTAGTGTTTGGAATAGATAACCAAGAGAGGATGGTGCTTGGCGTGAAGTCGGATATAGAAATAGCTCAAGAAGCTAAACTTTTGCCTATCGAGGCGATAGCGGAAAAACTTAATATTTCTGAAACCAAACTGGAGAAATATGGTCCCCATAAAGCCAAACTCCCACTCGATATAAAAGGGAGTAAACAAGGAAAATTGATTTTAGTTACGGCAATTACACCCACACCGGCAGGCGAAGGCAAAACCTGTACGGCAATTGGGTTAACTCAAGCCTTGGGCAAGCTTGGTAAACAGAGCATGGTCTGTTTAAGAGAACCGGCTCTTGGACCTACCTTTGGAATTAAAGGCGGCGCAGCAGGAGGAGGTTATGCCCAGGTTGTTCCGATGGAAGACATTAATCTGCATTTTACGGGTGATATCCATGCGATTACCGCCGCCCACAACCTACTTTCGGCGCTAATTGATAACCATCTTTACTTTGGCAATAAACTCGGTCTTGATCCTAGTGAAGTGACCTGGCCTTTGGTTATGGATATCAACTATAGACAGCTAAGAAGTATTGTTTTGGGTCTGGGAGGCAAAGTAGATGGCAGGCCCAGGCAGACCAGTTTTGATATTACCGTAGCCTCTGAGATTATGGCTATCCTATGTCTTTCTAAAGATCTCGACGATCTGAAGCTAAGGTTAAGTCAGATGATCATAGGTTACACCTATCAAGGTGAGCCGGTAAAGGCTGGGGATATAGGTGGCATAGGAGCTATGGCTATTTTATTAAAAGATGCCATTAAACCGAATCTTGTCCAAACCTTAGAAGGACAGCCCGCTTTTATTCACGGTGGACCATTTGCCAATATCGCCCATGGCAATAATAGCATTATAGCAACGAAAATGGCCTTAAGCCTTTCCGACTATGTAGTAACTGAAGGCGGTTTTGGTTCGGATCTCGGAGCAGAAAAGTTTATGGATATTGTAGCCGGCTATAGTGGTCTAAAACCTAATGCCGTAGTTGTGGTAGCTACAGCAAGAGCGCTTAAGATGCATGGTGGAGTGGCAAAAGACAAGGTAAGTCAGGAAAATATCACAGCCCTTAAATTAGGTCTGGCTAACTTAGACAAGCATGTTACCAATATGCAAGGCTATGGAATTCCTGTGATAGTAGCTATCAATAGATTCCCAAGTGATACCAAAGCTGAGCTTGAACTAATCCAAAGCCACTGCCAAGCAAGAAATGTCGCAGTTGCTCTTTCCGAAGTAGTGGCTAAAGGCGGCGAAGGCGGAAAAGATCTAGCCAAACTGGTAGCAGAAGCAGTTAAAGAGCCTGCTAGTTTCAAACCGCTTTATGATTGGAACTTAAGTATCAAAGAGAAGTTAGAGATTATTGCTACCCGAATCTACGGAGCAGGACAAGTCTCCTACAGTAAAAAAGCGGAAGAACAGATCGCTCGTTATACCAAGCTTGGTTTTGATAAATTGCCTCTTTGTATAGCCAAGACCCAGTCTTCTTTGACTGACGATCCGGCTATAAAAGGTGCTCCCACAGGTTGGACTTTAGAAGTAAGAGAGATCCGTATTTCCAAAGGAGCAGGCTTTTTGGTTCCACTCACAGGTTCTATGATGACTATGCCAGGACTTCCTGAAATTCCGGCAGCACTCAATATGCAGATCGACAAAGACGGCACCATTACAGGTCTATTTTAAGGGGGGATACAGGTGATAATAGACGGAAAGGCTTTAGCCAAACAAAAAAGGGCAGAGATGGCCCAAATTGTACAAGAACTAAAAGCTATGGGGGTTACCCCTGGGCTTGCGGTAGTACTAGTAGGAGAAGATCCAGCCTCCGAGATCTATGTAAGAAATAAACATAAGGCTTGTGAGGAAGTAGGTATCTATTCGCGAGTTATTAAGCTTCCTGAAGATACCAAAGAAGAAGATCTGCTAAAGCTTATTGATGAGCTAAATCAAGACAGTGCTCTAGATGGTATTTTAGTTCAACTTCCACTTCCTAAACAGATTGACTCGGATAAAGTGATTGAAAGAATTCTGCCAAGCAAAGATGTAGATGGCTTTCATCCGGTAAATGCCGGAAAGCTCCTTACAGGTCAAACAGGTTTTGTCTCTTGTACACCTCTAGGTATTTTAGAGCTTATAAAAAGCACCGGGATTGATATTTCTGGCAAAGAAGCTGTAGTTATTGGCAGGAGCAATATTGTAGGAAAGCCGGTAGCTCACCTTTTGCTCCAAGAAAATGCCACTGTAACCATCTGTCACTCCAAAACAAAAAACCTCAAAGAAGTTTGCCAAAGAGCTGATATTTTAGTAGCTGCCATTGGCAAACCTCAGCTGATTACAGCAGATTATGTTAAAGGAGGAGCTGTAGTGATTGATGTAGGTATCAATCGCCTTCCAGATGGCAAATTAGTAGGAGATGTAGCCTTTGAAACGGTAAAGGAGAAAGCATCCTATATTACACCTGTTCCCGGGGGAGTAGGACCAATGACAATCACAATGCTTTTAGCCAACACACTTCTAAGTGCAAAAAATAGAGTATAAAACATTTTTAATTTCTTAGGCCACATTTAAATAGCTGGAGAATCGAAACTCAGTTTGCCCTCATTTAATTGACTCTAATTTCATGTAGTCAACAAGGTTTGCTTTATTTTAGACACTAGCAAATAACCCATAATCAGGTAATTAAAGAGAAATGGGCTATTTATAGAGGAAAAAGGAAATTAACTGATTTAAGTGCGGATTTTTGCCTATAAACCAGAAATATAGACTTCGAATCTAAACATAGAGCAACGATTAAATAAATAGGCGGAAGAAGTTAATTTCAACAGTTTGAGCTTTTTATCAAGAGATTTAAGTACAAAACTTCTTGCCTATGTAAAAATAGGCTAAGCCGAAAAGATGAATGTAATGAAAGTATTAAATTATAGGGAGGGCAATTAAATGAGAATTAATAACAACATTATGGCACTTAATGCTCATCGCCAGTTAGCTGCTAATCAAGCTGCTGGTGCAAAATCAATGGAGAGACTATCTTCAGGACTTCGTATTAACCGTGCTGGTGACGACGCTGCAGGTCTTGCTATCTCTGAGAAGATGAGAGGGCAAATTAGGGGTCTAAAGCAAGCAGCAAGAAATGCACAAGATGGTATTTCCTTGATTCAAACTGCTGAAGGTGCATTAAATGAAACTCACTCTATTCTCCAAAGAATGAGAGAACTAGCTGTACAGTCCGCAACCGACACTAATACACCTGAGGATAGGCAGAAAATCCAAGGCGAAATAGATGAATTAGCTAAAGAACTTACCAGAATTTCAAACACGACAGAATTTAATACTCAAAACTTAATGGCCGGTGGTTTAAATAGTGTATTCCATATCGGTGCAAACAAAGATCAGAATGTTAATTTATCGATTAGTGCAATGGATGCCTCCAGCTTAGGGGTTGCAGGGCAGCTCGTTAGTCAAGGGGCAACAACTGCAGTTGGTGGTGTTACAGGAGTAACACGAGTAGGAACAGGTTTGACTGCACAGACATATAAGCTGGCGACAACCAAAACAGCTGCAACATCAGCAGGAGCTGCAACAGCTGCTGCTGGAAGTACTGGTGGAGCCAATACAAAGGGTACAATCGGTGGGGCATATACTGGAGCAGCAGATGCTCAGCTAAGAATCAAAGTTGATTCAATTGACGGCTCAAATGTTCCAACTGCAGTAAGCGTATCTTTTGATGGTGGAAATACATGGGGCTCATCTGTATCATATAGCGCAGGTATGGATATTGGTAACGGCCTTACTTGGACAGCAGGTGCTGGATCTTACGCAGCAGGTGATACAATTTCAACTACATTTGATGCTGAAGAATTTACTATCCAACTACAGACTGCTGGTGGAGTGAATGTTGGTGATGCTGTTACTGTAAACAATGCTCAGACTAGTGCAACCATCGGTGATGCAACAATTGATGCAACTATGGATGTTTCTTTTGCAGCTGGCGGAATAACTACAGCAGCAGCAGCAGATTTTCAGGTTGTTACAACTCAAAGTTCAAAGGTTGCAGTGATTACTAACGGAGTTGTTACTCAATATGCAGAAACATTAGCAGGAATAAGTGTATCTTCTCAAGGAGCAGCTAATAATGCAATTGAAGTAATTGATAATGCGATTGTAAAAGTATCTTCAGAACGCTCTAAATTAGGTGCAATGCAAAATCGTCTAGACCATACTATTAGTAACCTAGGTACTTCAGCGGAGAACTTACAAGCTGCTGAATCTCGTATTCGTGATGTAGACATGGCTGCAGAGATGATGGAGTTCACAAAGAACAACATCCTACAACAAGCTTCTACAGCAATGTTGGCTCAAGCTAACGCAGCTCCTCAACTGGTACTACAACTACTCGGTTAATATCTTAGTAATAACAAGCGACTCTGGATTTCCGGGGTCGCTTTCTTAATAGTGTGCCACGCATGGCGATTAACTAGACGATGAAAGTCCGTTATGGGGGTATGCGCGACCAACCATTAGCCAAAGGTAAGGGCGTCTGCCGCGAGGTGGAATTTGGAGAAAGTTGGAGTCACAGCCCTGAACAGACGGACAGAAATCACAAATAAGGCTGACTTAGGGTGGATGAGCTTGCAACACAAAGCAAAGTCCAATACTACCCGAACCCTATGTAGTAAATGCAGCGGTTACATGAGATGAAGGTTATTGCACCATCCTTGGAGAAACTGAGTGGTATGCTACTTAAAAGATTGTTTTTGTATAATGGTAACTCTCATCGATAGATGAGTTTGAACGCGTAGTAGTCAGTTTGTTCCGTAGTAGCGGAGAAGTCAGCAAAACCGGCGGAGGAAAGGGATAGCCAAGATATTGAGTACTTGAATCACTTTCGAGAACATAAAACCTCGAAGAAGGGCTGGGTGTCAAAGAATAGGTTGGAAACCGAAGGTATTATTACTTGAGCTTATTCTAGAATACTTAAAAAAAGAGACTCTAGGAGAAATGTTTGTTTACCAGATAACAATATGTTAGATAATGGCTGTATGCTCTTTATCTTTTTTTTATTGTGAAGATAAATAAAATCCAAAAAGACGTTACAACATTCGTTAAAAAGCAAGAAATAAGGTTAGAACGTGGTAGGCATTTAATGAACTACTTAGCTTCAATCTAGAAGAACTTGGAGGCCTAGGTTGTGGGAAATATAATTTTAGAAGATTATGGGTTTATTGTCATATAACGATGTAAGAAAAAATTGAAGTGAAGTTGATTTATATCCATGTGATTTTGACTTCTTGGGAGTAATCCATTTAGATAACAAAGAGCACTACTGCTTTATTGTAGTTTGGATTTTGCTTTAGGAGTGTCAATGACCACTTAGAAAGTAGCATTTTTGGACATTAATTTTCAGCATTCTACATAGATAGAAAGAGAGATGATGAGGGGGCTGAGCGGAGAGCGAAGCCCCCTCATCATTTGCATCATTTGGTAAGTGGTATCATTCGAGATCGTATTCGATAACTTTCGCCTTTTAATGGGAAAACATGTGCATGGTGTAAAAGTCTATCCAAGACAGCTGCTGCTATACTTGATGAAGCAAAAAGTGTTCCCCATTCTGCAAAATCTAGATTACTAGTTATAATTAAAGAACGGGTTTCATACGCATTTGAAATAAGCTGAAAAAAATGGTCCGATGCTATTTGATTCATAGCTTGGTATCCAACTTCGTCGATTATTATTAAGTCATGTCTCAATATAGTCCGTACTTTCTTTCTAACTGTCCCGTCGACTAACGATGAGTATAAATCGTCGATTAGGTCTCCAAAGCTGTAAAAACGCACTTTATAGCCGGCTTTAATGGCCTCAAAGCCTAGGCCTATAGCTAGATGGCTCTTACCAACGCCTGGTGGACCTAGAAAGATAATATTTTCATGGTTGTTAATGAAATCGAGACGTGATAAATCATGGATAACTTGTTGGCTTACAGAGTTTTGAAAGTTGAAATCAAAACTGTTTATGGTTTTAATATTAGGGAATTTGGCTAACTGCAGATTTTTATTCTCTAAAGTCTGATCCCTTCCGTTTACCTCATAGTTAACCAAATAGCCTAAAAAATCGAGGTAACCTGCTTCTTCTGCCATTGCAATTTCGTTAACATCATTTGGTATTCCACGTATGTGTTTTAATTTAAGTCTTTTCAAACCAGCGATCAACTGTTCTTTGTCGATTGGGGGTATTTGTCGAATCATTTGCCTACATCCCCATAATAGCTAAGATCTCGTTTTTGCACCCCAATGTTATAATTTGAATCCTCTAAAATTTTACTTGGCTGGTCGGTTTCTAGGACTTCCGGACACAAGGTTATCTTTCGTAATATATTTTTAAGTGAACTGTATCCTATTGCTTTATAATCCAAAGCTCGTCTCATTCCAGCACTTATTTGTTCTGGAGTAAATGTTTTTTTCAGTTCTATAATTTTTTCCATTTGTTCCCGCAGACTACTACATTTACCAGGTAAGTGAGCTAAATAATCCTTTGCTTCTGGTGCTAACTCTTCAAACTCGATTTCTAACTTGCTTTTTTTAGTTTTTGAAATTAAATGTGCCGGATAATGCTCATCTAATATAACTCTTTGGTTTACACCATCAACAAAAGTGTGTGATGCTTCTAATTGGTTGTTATTATAGACTTAACGCAATTTTCAACTTTACCCTTACACTCTGGATCCTCAACCCAACATGCTCTCGGCATAAAACCATAAGTTAGTGCTACTTTTAATAAGTTCCTGTTAAATTGGATAGTACTGCCAACTCTTTCGGAGACAATGGTTTTAGCATTATCAAAAAGTAATGTCTGGGGAATACCACCGATATAATCAAAAGCACGATGTAGAGAAGCAAAGAAAGTAGCTAAACCTAAATCTGTCACTATTTCAGCATACCTAACCCTTGACCAAGAAAGTGTAAACGCAAATGCGTATGCTTTTACCTTTTTATCACCATGGGGAATATATCCTAAATAACCCCAGTCAACCTGAGCTTGTTCACCTTCTAATGTTTCATAAGGTTTATACTCTCTTTTTTCTTTTGGGGGTCTTTTTGCTGCGACAAATCTTCTAACTGTTCTAGCGCTACCTTTGTATCCTTTTTTCTTAATCTTTCTACACAAGCGTTCAGCCGTTAATTCTGGATATTTTTCCAAACGACTTATGATATAATTATTAAAAGGTTCTATTTTGGAAGTGCGTTCTTTGAGCTGTATGTCTTGAATATCGCTTTCGTTGTTCCAGTATTTCTATGAATTCCTAAACGTTCTGCTACTGCTATTTGGGTTAGGCCCTTATCCCGATATTTATGAATTTCCAACAATTTAGTCACCTCAATCATTTTGCCTACTCCTTTGTCTAATTTTTTGTCACAATAGACACTTAAAGGGGTAGGCTTTTTTTACCTTTTTTTATGACTAAAATGCTGAATTTCTTGTCCGTTTTTGCACATTTTTAATGGCCATTTATGCACATTATAACTTGTCCATTAACAAGTGAATCTGGGAGAGATGCATATTTACAAGGTAGCGTTTATGTTAGACAACGACTGTATGCTCTTTATCCTGTGTAAAGGTGGGATGTTTGATCCATTGGCTGATGAATGGCTAGATGAGTAATTGAATTAGCACTTACTTACATGCAATTGCAGGGTTTTGTTAATTAAGATACGAGCTAATTAATGAATGATTATGTAGTAGTTAAAGTAAATTTCATAAATTTCTAATTTTGAATGAAACTGGGAAGGACATTCTTACCTAGTAACTAAATGTAAATTAGTGAAGATGCGGCTAAATAGCAAAAGATATAGCTTAATTATAATTGAAAGTAATAGCGAGTGGGAAACGAGTGCTGAAAACAAGAGCAAAAGAAAAAATTAATTGAGGTAAAGGTAATAAATGGAGAAAAAAAGGAGGACTGAGCAATGTGTTGACATCTAATGAAGTTTTAAACACTTGTCGAACATACTCAGGTAAAGACTATTATGTAGGACAAGCTATTCTACCTAAGCATTTAAAAAATGCTCGCAGTATTTTTCCAATCCCAAGTGATGAAGAAATCCATGCTTTTATTAACTCTACTGTTTTTAATAGCGGTAAAGAAGGATTAGCAATTGGCGCTCATGGAATATACTGGAGAAGTATAAGTAGCTCTAAACAAAATAAATTAACATGGGAAGAATTTATAAATGTTGAAGTAAGAATAGAAAAAAACGACTTAATTCTTGGGGCAAGTAATGCGTTCAATATGTCTGGTAGTTTCTTTTCGAAAGACATTTTGCTCACTTTACTATTGGAATTACAAAGTAAAACGAAAGAGCAATTTATTAGGCAAAAACGATGGATGCTTGCAATTGATGGAAGTCAAAGTGGTCCTTATACGACAGACGATATTAATCAACTAATTATTGAAAGTAAAATTGATCCATATTTATCTTATGTATGGAGTGAAGGCATGTCGGAATGGGTTTTAGCTCACCAGAAACAAGAGTTTTCATCTTTTTTGAAAGGTAAAAGTGTTCCACCACCATTACCTCCTAGAATTCAAGCAGATGGAACTGTTAAACCACCAATATTACATAATATAGAGCCAACTAAATCGAAAGAAGAAGTTGAAAAGCCTTTTAGCCAAATAGCTATAACTGTTAATAAAGCTGAATTACAAACAAGTAACTTGAGAGATAATTTATCTGCCAAAAAAAATGATAGCGAAGTAAAGAACTTTATCAATCTTACATCTTATATTCAAGAAAAAGGTTTGCTGGGAATAAAACCAAAAGCGATTAAGACTTTTAGTTGGTTTCTACTAGTTAATGCCGCAGTTGCGATTTCTATAATAATAATTTCGGGTGGGGAATTGCTAAGAGTAATACCGTATTTTTTAATATGTGGAAGTGTCTTTCCTCTTATAAACTTAATGTTTTCTACGACGTTTGCTAAAAAAGTCCATAGAATGACAGTGATTCGAGAAGGTAACTTTTTAAACTCATCCGAAGAAGGTCTATACAGTTTAGTCCAAACGTTATCGAAAAGGGCTGGCTTAGAGAGAACTCCACAAGTAGCTATCTATGAAAGTGAAGATTATAATGCTTTTGCAACTGGAATGAATAAAAAACGATCGTTAATTGCGTTTAGCACTAGCCTGTTGAGTAATGTGAATGAACGAAGTATAGCTGCAGTGGCTGCCCATGAAATATCCCATATTGCAAATGGTGATATGTTGACAATGACACTTACCCAGAGTGTTATTAATGCAATTGTTCTTATGGTAACAATTCCATTTTCACTTTTAAAAAGTGCTAGCCTTTTTTTCAGAAGATGTAGGTAGGGTTCAATATAAGATAATTTGCTTTGTTAAAGTAGTAGTATCCTCGATTTGTCTATTTTTAGGTAATTTAGTTGTAAAAGCATTTTCTAGGAAAAGAGAATTTGAAGCTGATGCACTTGCGGCAGTATTGATTGACAAAGAATCGATGGTAGAAGCATTAAATTCATTAAGTAGATCACCAGTTTCCTTTCCTAAGGAGCAAGGTGATTATGCTGCTTTTAAAATTAATGGAACACCAGCTTGGCTTGACATTTTTTCAACACACCCCTCAATTGAGCGACGTATTGCTAGACTAGAAAAACTTTCTCAATAATGATCTTGCTACAAAACAGGTAAGAAAATCCTCTAAGCAAGCGCTTTTAGTTTGCTAATCATGATTATGCCAGCATGATGTTTCATAGTTTTTAATCTGTTATGTCACTTCTTTACTATAACTGGGCTGGTCGAGGTAAGTGTTTAAAGTGATAAAAACTAGTAACTAGTTCAAAGTTTATTGCTTTAGCATCAGTTTCCTTTCTTAGGCTAAAATTATTACTAGGTAATTAGAGAAATTTTAATAAAGTAGATTTTATTTGAGAAACACCCTGGTAGATGCTACCAGGGTGCTGTTTTTAATTGATTAGCACTTGTTATAGTAGTATCAAGAGTCTTGTGTAAACTCATATCTATACAAAAATCTGAGCAAAGGCGTTAAATTTTAGAAAAAGAAGGAATTCTGCCATAACAGAGTGAATATTCGAAAAAAGTGGAGTAAATAAAGCGTTGTTAGATTATAATAAGCGAAAAGAACTGATCTGGATCGAAAGATCAGCTTTGTTTTTTTTTACTGAGAAGGAAAAATATTACTGAAGGAGTGATTTTGTGATTCGAGCTAGAAATTTAGTAACTATTAGTCTTTTATTAATTGCCTTACTGTTTACAGGCTGTGGTAAAGAAAAAAATATCCCCCCCATAATTACAGACAAGAGTGCAACTATTGGGGGATTAGTTGGACCTCAAGCTGTTGTTCCTTTGTATGTAAAAGCAGAAGATCCTAACAAAGATTCCTTAATCTACAGTTGGACCTGTACAGCGGGACAGTTGAATGTAGCTACAGGCTCATCTGTAGAATGGACGGCACCTCTTTCCGGTACTTCTCTGATTAAGGTTGTTGTTTCTGACCAAAAAGGCGGTCAAGTTAGTACAAAATGGTCTATTCAGATAGGTACATCGTTGCAAGGTACCTGGTATGGAGAATATATTAGTGATACAACCACTGAGAACTGTAAAATTGTGATTGGTGATGTTGTTCATAAAGAAAAAGTAGTATCGAGTATAAACCATAACCATACCTACACATTTTATAAAGGAACTTTCGAAGCATCAATTCTCCCTGACAAAGTTTTCGAAATCTTGGTTAGTGATATCCCTTACGAAGAATTAGGTACCGGCAGCGAGATTAATCCAGGCTGGATTAATGTGATGTATACGGGGATTCCAAAAACTCTATTTTCAGTTCTTGTCGGCACTCGCGTCAAAGGCGAGCATGTAGCTTCATACCACGCTTCTAGTTTTGAAAATAACGGACTAACAATGAAAGGGTGGTTTTGTGTTTCAAAGTATAATTGTGGAACACTTGCCTATGGCCAAATGACACTTAATAAAGTTATGAATGAAAACTAAAGAATACCATTTACTTAAGTGCCAAAAATCACCTTAGTGGAAAACAAATTCTACTAGGGTTTTTTAACTTAATATTTTCCGCTCGCAAACGTTAAAGGGTTATAAATAAATAGCAGCTTCGTTGAAAGATCAGACCTATTATTTTTTACTTGATTTTTTGTGATGGTAGATTTATACTAAAAAATAGTTAGCACACTAAATATTAGTACACCAACTAAGTTGAATCTGGGGGGGAGATAAATATGGAGAATGTAAACGGCATCCAGATTGCTTTACTGATCCGTGATATCAATAACAAGATAACCAATGATATCAACCGTGAATTTGTAAGTACGGGTTTTACCCTTCCCCAACTTAATGTCATTAAAGAATTGGCTCTAAAAAATCAGCTTATGGTAAGTGAATTAGGGCAACGAATGGGACTTACAAACAGTACGGTCTCAGGCATTTTAGATCGCTTGGAAAAACAAAACATGATAGAAAGAGTCCGTAGCCACGAAGACAGACGTGTAGTCTATGTCAAACTCACCCCAGAAGGTTTTAGCCAGGTTAGTAGGCTCCGAGATATTATTGATAACTACTTTAATCATCTGTTTTTTGGGGTCTCAGAAGAAAAGTTAAAAGAGATTCAAAACGGTCTGACAACTCTAAATAAAATTGTCAGCCAAAAAATCAAGTAAACTAGAGGTGCAAATAAATGATTCAGGTTATGGAAATTATCTTTGATCTTAGCTACTTAGCAATTATCTGGTATCTGGTCTTTAAGATGAGAAAGCTAACTAATCAAGAGAAGAACTCTTTAGCTATCATTTTAATTTGGGCTTTTACTCTTCTTGCCCTTGGGGATACCGCCCATGTAGGTTTTAGAGTTTTAGCTTACCTTAAAGGTGGTACAGCAGTTAATTCTGTGCTTCTGGGTTGGGGTAAGTTAGCTACCGCTATTACGGTTACAGGTTTTTATGCTTTGCTGGTTGAAGCTTGGAAAGAGCGTTTTAAGAAAAGACACACTGCCTTTTCTTACTGGCTACTATTCCTGGCTTTAATTAGACTGATAATCATTTTTCTTCCCGGAAACAACTGGACAAGTGCGGAGGTACCTTTTAACTGGAGTATCTATAGAAACCTCCCCCTATTGTTACTGGGTCTAGGGGTAGCCTATCTCTTTTTAACAAGCGGTATAAATAAAAATGATCCTTACGCCAAAGGAATAGGAGTTGCCATCCTCGTTTCTTATGCTTTCTATACACCGGTAATATTATGGGCTAAAGATCTGCCCTTACTTGGTCTTTTAATGATTCCTAAAACCATAGCCTATATCTGGGCAGCCTTTATTACCTATAGGGCTTTCAGGGAAAACGCTTTTTAAAAATAAATTAATATAATAAAACCCTGGCCTTAGGCCAGGGTTTTATTTAAGTTTATTTTGCGAGGTAGAGGATATTAATTTCAAAGTTAGCTTCTTTATCAAAATTGGTTAAAAAGGTAATATTGGTTCTTTCTAAAATCCAGAGGGTTGCTTCATTAAAGTCTTTGTTTTTGAAAGCTAGTTCCTTATTATTTTCATACTCTTTATTTACAACCTTAAAGGTATCGGCTTGGGGTTTTCCGTACTTTTTAAGCAGATCATTTTTCAAAAGCGAATAGTTAAACCAAGTTATTTCGTTTTCTCCCGGAGCTGTTATTAGATAAAGAACCGAGGTAAGCTTACCTTCTGTAAATTTATAAACACGGCTGGCATTAAAGCCATATAAAGAAACATTATAAATTAACATATTTTCTAAATCGGTAATCGCTTTAACTGATTCGGTCTTATCTACCTCAGCCATGCTAGCCCCCCAGTTAAGACCCCTAAAGTCAGTAGAAAGAGCCATAACAGCTAAAGAGGAAATTATAAAAACAGGTAGCAATGTTTTAATAATCTTTTTCATGCTAAAAACCCCTTCTAAATAAATTGCCAGGCTAGATTAACCAAGCTAAATATCTTCATAATCAGGGTGAACTTCCTCATTTAGTCCATAATCTTTAAGAATAGATTCGAAAGAGTTAATATAGATGATATGAGTAATATTTAGATCTTTAGAGTAGAGGGCATGGGTGATTAGACTATTGGCAATCCAAATAGAGCTATAAGTTACATCGCCAAGAGCCATGGCTAGCTCAGGTAGGTTTTTAAAACGATCGTTACCCCATCTCTCGGTTTTGCTTAGCGGTTCTTGGAGCAGTTTGGCAATTTCTTCGTCTATAAACTCGTAACCTGTAAGATAAGCTTTAAGCTCACATGGAACTTCGGTAAAGGTATAAAGAACGGTCTTTAACTTATTGTTTTCAAAGCTATAGATCTTTTGCACTTTTTGTTCAAAGAGGAAAGCATCATAGACTAATAACTTATCAGTTTCAAAAAAAGGTTGTTGGACTTCTTTTTGTTTAATTAGTTCTTTAGTTGTACCCCAGGTAAAATTATAAAAAGCACTGCTTGAAAGGGTAAAAAAGACAAAAAAAAGTAAAATAGCTAAAAGACGTCTTTGCAAATTAAACGCCCCCCTAAGTTATGGTTGGTTTATAAAGAAAAGCCAGTCTACCTTAATTATAGGCAAAAAAGCTAGTTTTGCAAATATAGCCAAAATCTAATCAAAGGAGCGCCACTAAAGGCGGCGCTCCTTTAATAGTAATTCACCATTGACTATAAGAGAGAATGTTTTAGCTTGATATGTTCTTACATATACAAAGGGGTAGGTCAGCATCAAAATATTAACCGAACCAGGCTTGGGATCGCTTGATATTAGCTCAATCATAAGGTGATCAGATCTAATTTCAGTGCCAATTAATTCAAAACCATAGCCACCGCCAGGCTTTTCACCTCTTGAGATAATAAGCAGCGGTTCGTGATGCAATAGAGATATCACTTCGGGATTGGCAGCAAAAAAGGGCAGCTCGTCGGGTGTTCTTACATAAAAATACTCTAAATCTTTGACCACGCTTCTAACCAGATCGTGATTCATTAACACACCTCCAAGAAGCAGTGGAAGGATAGACTAACCTTTAACTAACTCCTGCTTATTGTATTTAGTTGTCATTACTTAGTTTAGGCCTACAAAAGAATTATAAAGGGAAGGCTTATTTGTTATAAAATTAACCATTGCTAATAAAAGATGACTTAGACTATGCTCAGTGATATAATATTAGAAACTGTGGCTAAAAGTATCTTAAATTGGCAATAAAAAACTGGCTAAGTTTTTGGAGGGGTTTAGAGTGAGCTTTTTTGATCATAAAAGATTGCCAGCCTCACTTTTTCAAATAGATGAAGAGCGTATCAAAAAGGGCTGGTACTCAGATGTCTACTTTCTTAACCAAATAAAGATTTTACAGCGTTTAGCAGAAGAAGGCTATCGTTTTAACGGCCAGAGTGATCTAAAAGATATAGACTGCAGTAATGTTGATACCGGAAACATTGAAGTTGAGATGCAGATCTTTACTCGCAGACAGCCCGGATCACTTATAGCGGGGGTAGATGAATCACTTAGAGTTCTTGAGTCCTGTACAGGCTATTATGATAATGGTAAATGGATTGACACCTATGATCACCTCGAAGTCTGGGCCGTAGAAGACGGTGTTTGGCTTCCCTATGATGGCAACCCCCTCGATGTTAAACCGGTAATGCGCATTAGAGGTCGTTACCGTGAGATTGGCCATTTGGAGACAGTGATTTTGGGAGCTTTAGCTGAGCCTACCCGGATTGCCACCAACGTTTTAAACGTACTTGAAGCCTGTAACGGGAAAGATGTACTCTTTTTCCCGGCTCGTTTTATGCATTATAAGATGCAAGCCGTCGGCGGTTATGCTTTTTCTCTGGCTGTACAAGCTTACAACTACCGGCATGGCAGAAAAAGTTCTCAGATCTTTGTATCTACAGACGCTCAAGGTGAGTTTTGGGGTGGCAGAGGTGGCGGGACCATTTCGCATGCTTCGATTTGTTGCTTTTTGGGCGATTCGGTAGAAACCATGCTACAGTTTGCACGGATTTTGCCACTAGAATACCCTCGTATCGCTTTGGTAGATTTTCACAATGATGTAATTAACGAGAGTTTAGCGGTCTTAAAGGCTATGTTCTACCAATACCTGGAACTTAAAAAACAAGGCGATCATAACGAGGCAGAAAAATATAGACTCATGGCTGTAAGGCCCGATACCTCCGGTAATATGAGAGATAAATCTATCTCACCTCTGGGAGCCAAAGAACTTGATTTGGGAGTTAACCCCAGAATGGTCTACCAGTTAAGAGAAGCACTGGATGCAGCCTATTTAACCTGGGATTTACCTGCTAAAGATCTAGAAGAGGCCAAAAGGTACTGCCGGAGTGTCAAGATTTCAGTTACCGGAGGCTTTGATGTTGAAAAGATTAGACTCTTTGAAGAATTAAAAGTACCTGTCGATATCTATGGTGTTGGTTCTTCACTTTTAAATAACTGCACTAAATGCGGCATGAATAATGACTATACCGCCGATATTGTAAAGGTTAAAATTGATAATCAGTGGTACCCCCTGGCCAAAGCCGGACGCAGATCGTCTGAAAATCCACTCATGGAAAGAATCAGGTAAAGAAACAATATATTCACCTACAAAGATTAAACTGGTGGGGTTAACCTACCAGTTTTTTATTAGGTATTAATTAGGTTCACCAAAAGGTAAAAGCCTCCCTTTTAACGAAAATAACTATTGGAGGGATGGGTATGCCCAGGCGAAGAAGGTGGGTTTTTTTCTGCTTGTTGTTTTTAGTATTAGGCTTAGGTCGAGGAGCTATTGCCAATCAATTTGAGGAAGTAGTTGAACGCATAGCCGATAAATGGTCTTTAGAGCCCGAATTTTTTTTGAACTCTCCAGCCTATAAACCCTACTGTATCGACAATTTACTTATCTATGGTTTTGGCAGTTCACCCTATCTGCAAATTGGTATAAATGATCTGCTTTATTATAGCTACAGTAATCCTACCGTATTCTTTTTGCCTGCCAATCATCAAGGGGGACGCTTTTTCTTATATGTCTTTTATCATGGTCTAGAACCTGTTACTGAAATCAAGCTCTCTTTAGATAATAAGAGTTATACTCTTATTCCTCAAGAGCCTACCGCAGAATATATTTACAACGCTTACCTAGAAAAGAGACCTGTTTGGAATTCAGGTCTTGTTTTAACTATCAATGTTGAACCCGGGAAAAGATATCTTATATTAGAAGCTGATAATGACGATCTGTTATTGGCCAAAGTTAATTTTGAGGAAAAAAATAAGCCATCTTTGGATAGCAAGGCAATTGCGGACAAACCTACTCCCACAACTACCGAGATTAATAAACCAGAGGGAGGTTTGGTATTAATTACTCCCAAAACCGCTGAAGCCTGGCTACGCTATACCAATACCAAACTGGGTTTTTCGCTCACCTACCCTAAAGACTGGAGTTATAAAGAGGGTGTGGAACAATCTCTTTTAGACCTCTGGCCTCCTAAAGGAGAAAAAAAGGTCATTGTCTCTAGAGACCAACTCTTATCAAAAAGTCTTTTGGAATTTGTCCAACAGATGGAAAATATTGTAGGTATGAAAACAATTACTCGCAATGTACTCCCAGGTGGTCGCATCCTGCAAAGTGCAGAAGTTACCATAGGGGAGATGGTTTTTTGTTTAGATATTCTTTATGCGGAAGCTAACAATTATGCTTATACGGTAACAGCGATAGCTCCCAAACAGTATAAAAATGATTATCAAAGCGAAATAAATGATATCTTGTTATCGTTTAGTGCGTTTTAAAACTCAAGGAGGAGCCTGTATGATAAAATATTTTGGATCAAGACAACTTGCACTACCTGTGCTTTTAATAGAAGACTACCAGCCGGTACTAGGGTCACTGGCTACTATGATCTGGATCGATCTTCTATTCTTGGCTAATGAAGGAGTTAGCGACTGGGAAGAACCCCTCATGGCTCTTACAGGCTTAAGTGAGGACGAATTACAACCCCAGCTTGAAATCTTAGAAGCTGCTGAATTAATTGTCCTAGATGCAGATGAATTGACCATTAAAGAACCAAAACTTAGTCCAAAGACTGAGCCGGAGGTAGCTGTTACCTCTTTAGACCAAACCCTAGACGGAGCACAAAAGAAAAAAGAGGCAGTTTTTGATTACTATCATGAAAAAATCGGTCTTATGGCGGCTAAAGACTGGGCTTTATTAAACGAATGGATCGAAATCAGAGGTATGAGTCCGGAGCTAGTGGCTAAAGCCATCGATGTTACGGCTGAAAATGCCCAGTTTCCTTCCATGAAATACTTAGACGGAGTGCTAAAAAATTGGTTTAATGCCAAGATCAAAGATTTAGAAGATTTAGAGCAACCCAAAAAAAGTACGCCTAACTTCAAGGCCAACACTCCCAAAGCTAAAGACGCAAACCCTGCTTACAAAAGTGTGGATTTAGAAAAAGTAAGAAAGTGGAAGGAGCTGTTTAAGGATGATTACCAAGACTGATCTAACAAGCTCCATTCCTTTTGATTTAGCTTCAGAGAGACGGATTTTGGGAATTCTGATTAAATACCCCGATCTTTTGGACAAGGTTATGGTCTCTCTCAAAGAAGGGCATTTTTATGCCCCTGAAAACAAGCTGATCTATAAGAGGGTTGTGGAGATATATCGAGAAAGCGGCAAGCTTTCTTATTCCCTTTTAGCTAAAAAGCTCATGCAAAATGCAGATCTTGATGAACCGTCAGAGTTTTTAATTGGACTTACCGAATCCTTCATCAGCCGCTCCGAACTAGAACCTTCTATTGCCTCAGTAAGAGAGGAATATGCCAAGCGTAAAATAATAGAAGCTACAGATGAAATAGCCCAGCTAGTTCTCGGGAAAAAAGATCTGCCTTTGCAGGAGATTCAGGCCAAAGCACAAGAGCTAATCTTTGAAGCTACTAGTATTGAAGCCGATGCGTCCAATGAGGTTAAAGATCTGCTAGAAATATTGCAAAGATGCTATACTAATCTTATAGCCCGTTCTGAAGGAACCAAACCCTCGGGGCTTACGGTTATGTTTCCCTCTATTGATGCTATAACCACAGGCTTTAAGAATAAAGACCTTGTTATCCTCGCAGGACGTCCATCAATGGGTAAGACTGCTTTGGCCCTAAATTGGTCGGTTAATATAGCCAAAAGAGGTAATCCTGTGCTAATATTCAGCTTAGAGATGGATGATGAACAGATTGGTGATCGTCTAGTTATAAACGAGCTGTATGCTCGCCGTGAAGATGATGGTTCTCCTTTGGTAACCTCTTTTGAATATCAGACCAAACTAAATAAAGATAAAATGAAAATAACCACCTCTGTCTTTAATGATCTCTACCGTTTACCAGTCAAGATAGTCGATAAACGTGGCCTTACCGTAGATGAGATCAAAGCCAAAGCCAGGCAGGTAAAGGCTGAAGAACCCAGCCTCTCCTTGATTGTCATAGACTACCTCCAGCTTATTAAACCCAGTGAGGGTGGCAATCGCAACTGGGCCTTGCAGGTAGGTGAAATTGTCCGTGAACTCAGAGATCTCGCCGGTGAACTGTCTTTGCCTTTGATGTTGCTTTCACAGCTTAATCGTGGTGTCGAACTCAGAGAGAATAAAAGGCCACTGATGAGTGATTTGCGTGATTCAGGAAACATTGAGGAGTTTGCCGACGTAGTTTGTTTTGTCTACCGCGATGAATACTACTATCCGGAACAAGCCGAGGATAGAGGTACTAAGGGTTTGGCAGAAGTTATCTTCGCCAAGCAAAGAAAAGGTGAAACTGGTACTGCTTATTTGCGCTGGTATCCAGAGTATGCTCGCTTTATAGACGAAGCAATCCGCTAGGGGGAAGGTAAATGGATCTATCTTTAGAACTCGAAAAAGCCAAACTTAAGATACAGGCGGCTTTTGAACGATTAGCCAAAGAAGGCCAGATTTCAGAGGCTGATTTAAATCTTATCTATGAATTAGTAGACGAAATGGAAAATATGTCTGAAACAGAGTTTAATACTAAGCTAAGTGATCTTAAAGAGAAATTTGGAGTAACAGATTTCTAAGGAGGACTAAATGGAAAGAGTATTTACTTATCAGTTAGATGACGTATTATATATTAATTTGACTAACAGATGCACAAATGCCTGTACATTTTGCATCCGCAACGAATACGACGGCCTTAATGGTCAAAAGCTGTGGCTAGAGGAAGAACCAAACGCTAAGGAAATTATCGCCGAGATTAAAGACCCTAAAGCCTATCCTGAGATTGTCTTTTGTGGTTATGGTGAACCGACAGAAAGATTAGAGGTATTAAAAGAAGTAGCACGCTATATCAAGGAAAAAGACGGCATTACTAGATTAAACACCAATGGGCATGGTAGTATTATCAATAACAGAGACATTGTACCTGAGCTTAAAGATTTGATTGATGTAGTTTCCGTCTCATTAAACGCAGGTACCAAAGAAGAATATGATCGACTCTCAAGACCTGTATTTCCCAATGCGTTTTTTGCGGTACAGGATTTTATCAAAGAATCGGCCAAGACTTTCAAAAAGACAATCGCCACGGTAGTTGAAATTCCGGGAGAAGCTCAGGATATTGACTCTGCAAGAAGGCTGGCTGAAAGCTTGGGAGCTGAATTTCGAGTAAGAATATACGAATAAAGACATTTAGATAAACATTTTATTCTATAAAACCAACTCAGTTTAAGGGGTTACTATTTACAAGGAGGGGTTATGTGAGGAGCTCAATCCGGATGGTATGGGGGCTTTTCTTGATGTTATCCAGCCTTTTTACGCTCACGGCAGGGATAGAAAATAGCCGTTTTAAACCTGTTACTATTACTGTCGGAGATAATGAAATAAGATGGAAGACCACCATGAATACCGTCTCGGCCTGTCTTTATGAGCTGGGAATATTGGTAGCGGACAAAGATGAGGTTATACCATCACTTAAAGCCCCTATAGTTAACGGGATGCATATTACAGTTAAACGCATGTTTGATATAGAACTCATAGATTCCAACAGTAAAAAAACTTATTCTGTTGCGGCAAGGTCAGTAGCTTTAGCCTTAGAGGAATTAGGAATTGAAATCAATCAGGAAGATGCTATACAACCAGGGCTTGATGAAGCTATTGGTCCGGGTTCTAAAATTAAGATCGTTAGAAGAGAGACTAGGATAAAAAAAGAAATCGAAAAGATCCCATATGCTACCTGGGAATTTCTCGATAACCGTATCGATGAGGGCAAAACCAAAATTTGGAGACAGGGAGTAAGTGGCAGTAAAGAGGTAAGCTACCTGATTTGTATTGAAAATGGAAAGACCGTTAAAAAAACTGTTCTGGAAGAAACACTGCTTACTCAACCCAAGATGCATGTGGTAGCCAGAGGTACAAAACCGCTTTTTTACACCTTCAAAACACCTGCTGGTTTAATAACTTATACTAAAAAGATGCGCATTGAAGCTACAGCCTATTATCCCGGTCCAGAAAGTACGGGAACGTTTGCCGATGGTTTTACGGCTATTGGCTTAAAGGCTGGCCATGGTATAATAGCTGTAGATCCTAAGGTCATTCCTCTGCGCACCAGAGTCTACATTCCTAATTATGGTTTTGCTATAGCCGGTGATGTAGGAGGAGCTATTAAAGGACATTTAATTGATCTTTGCTTTGAAACCTATCGTGAAGCAATTCAATTTGGCAGACGTTATGTAGATCTATATATTCTGGCTGATCAGGGTCGCTAAAGCGACCCTTTTTTGAGGTGGTACTGATGGAAAAAATCGCTTCTATAGAAATAGTTAAAGATCTTCTCTTGGAATATGGCTTAACTGCCAAAAAGAGCTTTGGCCAAAACTTTTTGATTGATTTTTCAACAGTAGAGAAGATAATGGCCGTTCTAAATCCACAAAAAGACGAGCAGATTATGGAAATAGGACCAGGATTAGGGGCTTTAACTCAAGCACTTTTAGAGCAGGATAGTAAGGTAGTAGCCATTGAACTAGATCGCGATCTAGTCAAGGTTCTTACAGATAAGCTAAAACCACAATATAAGAAGCTAACCATTATAAGTTCGGATTTTTTAAAAACTGATTGGGAAAATTATCAGCCGGCAAAAATTGTCGGAAACCTCCCCTACTACATTACAACCCCAATTATTACAGAGATCCTCAAAAAGAGTTCTGGCACTAAAACCTTACTTTTTACTATACAGTGGGAAGTAGCCCAAAAATTAACAGCAAGGCCCGCTTCAAAAAACTATGGGTTTTTAAGTGCAGCCCTGCAATGTTTTGGAGAGCCAAAGATTATTGCCAAACTCCCTCCTAATTATTTTTGGCCCCAACCGAAAGTAGAAAGTGCCATAGTCTTAATAGAAGAAAGAAATCCTCAGCTCAATTTGGAGACTAAAGCCAAACTCTTTAGAGTTTTGCAGTTGGCCTTTAGTAAAAGACGCAAGACCTTGCAAAACAACTTAGCGCCCCTTTTGGGTCAAGGTCAGTCAAGTTCCATAGATCTTAAAAGAAGGGCAGAATCCCTGAATTACCAAGAATTCCTGACTCTAGCTGAAGAATTAACCAAAAAATGATACTTTTAAGGCAGGTTTGTACTCTGAAGTGGCGAACTTTTAAGATATAACGAAACAGGGTGATTTTATGAGAAACTATATCAGCCCCACTAAAGGTCGCATGACATTAGAAGAACTTTTTGAAGATACAATTGCTTTTATTGAAGCTGATAAAAAATCTTCATATAGCTTAATTATCGGGACTGACTCTCAGCCCAAAAGCGATGCTGCCTGTTTTGTTACAGCAATTGTTGTGCATCGTCTGGGTAAGGGAGCACGCTATTTCTACTCTAAAACCTGGGAAAGGGCTTCTAAAAGTATTAGACAAAGAATTTACTATGAAACAGCTCTTTCATTAGAGGTGGCCAGTGAAATTTCCAGGATGCTTTCCCAAAATGGACATTCGGAGTTAAATGTTGAGATCCACTGTGATGTAGGTGAAAATGGTCCGACCAAAGACCTAATTAAAGAGGTTGTAGGTATGGTCGTTGGCAGTGGCTTTTCGGCACGCATTAAACCTGAATCCTATGGTGCTAGCACAGTTGCAGATCGTTATACTAAAGGTAATTACAAATAGTTAAAGTTTGATTTTCGACCTAGTAACCAATTTTTTGCTTTTAAACAGGACATCAGTCCTAAAAAAGCGCAAAAATACTTGTTGACAGGCATCAAACAGACTGGTATAATTTTATATTTTATCTTGACATTCCAAAACAATTATGTTAAGATAAAAAAGGTATAAGGACAAGTAAGTTTTGCCTTTGTTCTGCTTATAATAGCATTTTAATTGAGCTTGGCAGGCTCACTGTTTTTATGCCTACTTCGACTTAGGTTATTGGCTGAGGCTACAAGCCTAAGTTGCTTTTTTTGGGTTTAATTGTCTCTTTAAGTGCCCAATATTGGAAGGGGGCGTCTCTATTGAATGGAACTAATACCCTGGATCGCATAAGAGAAGATCTGACCGAGCTTATCGGTCGGAAAGTGCAGATTCGAGCTAATAAAGGAAGACGCCAGGTTATGGAGGCTGAAGGAGTCATAGAAGGGATTTATCCTAATATTTTTGTAATTAAACTTAGCGAAGATCATGCACTATCTAGATTAACTTATAGTTATGCCGATGTTTTAACAGAAACAGTTGAACTGAGAGTAGATGACAAGAGAGTCGGCATAGGAGCATAGAGAGAGGACAAAATTAAGTCCTCTCTTTTTTTGTTTCTATCCCTGCGCTATCTGGCATAAGATTTAGCGGAGGGATTTTTGCATGTGTGCTCTTAAATTTGGCAGCCGGGGTAAAAAAGTGAAAAATCTACAAGAAAAGCTAAATAATTGCGGTTATGATCCTGGAGATTGTGATGGTTACTTTGGCTATAAAACCCTAGAGGCAGTTGCCAATCTAAGACAAGACCTCCACCTACCTCCTACAGGACAAATTGACAGACAGTTTCTCTGGTACTTGAAAAATCGCAGTTACTTTGGCGGAACCTATCAAAGAGGCCCAAACGGCATTTTAGTACGTACCTTTAAGCCCCGCATAGGTAGTCTGGGGTTTTTAAATGGTGCAGACTTTGAAATTTCATTACTGGATAATGAGCGTTCCAATGAGAAAGTCTTAGTTTTAGAGGAGTCATTCTTTTTAGCGACCCAGCTTTTAAAAATAAGAAAATATCCCTTCTATTTAGCTTTTCATACCCTAAGCAATCAAAAAAAAGCGCAAATCTTGACTTTGGGTAGAAAAGCCAAGGGTTTAATTTATCTGCCCTGGGAAAAATCACCTCCCATTAATCAGCCTCTTATTACTCCAAACCTGGCAGAAGAATTGAAGATCCTGCTTAAAGAGTTCTCCTTTAAAGATCTTTACCTAGCAATCCCGCTGATAGCTTTTGAATGGGTTTTAAAACTAGAAAAAAATTTAGCTGAACCTAGCAGGCATTCAGGAAAGAAGCTTGTCTCTTCTAAGGGAGAGCTTCTTTTGGGCTACCCCATAGAAAGACCTTATGAACAAACAATAGAATTTTTGCGAAAACAAGGGCATAAGGGAAGAAAGGTTCAAGGAGATATATTTTTTCAATATCAAAAAAGTGAGCTAAAAACAGTGATTAAAATTTTAAGTTCGGAAGAGATAGCTAGACTATTAAATATCTGTGACGATTTCCGCTTAAGTGGGG
Organism: Bacillota bacterium; assembly: GCA_018435125.1. Classification (GTDB taxonomy): domain Bacteria; phylum Bacillota; class DTU065; order DTU065; family DTU065; genus JAHDNZ01. The sequence continues at coordinate 33,016 of JAHDNZ010000080.1, forward strand.
TAATATTTTGGGGAGCAACCTTGGGTGAAGATCGACTTTGGCAGCTGAATATACCCAAGCAGTTATGAGATGAGATGTTGTGGCATATATTCCTAGAGAAGAAGTGCAAAAGGGGGGAGAGAACCTTGGGTATACAGGTGTCGGAGAACACTTTAAGAATAAGAGATATAGCAGGACGAGGTGAATCGGTATCTTTCCTTAAGTTCAGTGCCGATCTACCAGCTGCTAAACCCAATATTGCTCGAGTTTTAAGTGTTCGAGGCCGTCCCAAAGTTACCGATGTCAAAGTTGAAGCTGGCAAGGTTTTGTTTAAGGGCTATGTAAACCTGGAACTCTTATACGTACCAGTAAATACCGGCGAGTTAGCCTATGATCTTCTGGAAAAGGCAGAGTTTAAAGAGATAGCGGATTTTGAGTACTTTGTCGATATCAAAGAGGCTAACTCCAGTGATGAACCAATTGTGCGTAGTTTCTTGGTCAATGTCGATTACGAAGTTGAGAAGGAGCGGCATCTAGTTGTAGATGCTAGCTTGCGTCATGAGGTTTTAGTGTTTTGCACTAAAAAAATCAAGTTTTTAGGAGACATACTGGTTACACCACCAGAGAAGATTAAAATTGAGAAAAGAGAGCTTCTGTTGGAGGAATATGCCGGCAAACTGCAAAAAAGCACCACGATTAGTGGAAGTGTTTCCTTGCCGCTTGGAGTTTTGCGCCTAGTGGATGTTGTTATCAAACCTCAAATTAAAAGAGAGTTAGCAGATGCCTCTGGCATTACCCTATTGGGAGCTTTAGATGTAACTTTACTGGTAGTAAGAGAGCTAGGAGATACAGCGGTAGTCCAGTCCCTTAGTCTGCCTAATGCTCTTGCCTTTGAAGAACGGCTGGATATAACAATGGGAGATAACATTTTAAGCCGCAGCCAAACAACACTGGATTATGTAAGTTATGCCCGCATTGAAGATGAACTAAAGTTTGATATTGGTCTTTCCATCAAATCGGAGCTTGTCTTACCCAAAAGAGTAAGCTTGATTGCAGAGGCAGAAAGCGTGGCGGGGCGGAAAATTCTCACCAGAAGCGGACCTTTAAGTATTAAGCGTAAAGTAGTTTCAGCACCTGCCAAGACTAATGCCGAGTCACTGTTAAGGCTTCCGGAAGGTTTAGTCGATATAGCTGAAATGTTAATGGCTTCTGTTACACCTCAGGTAGAAAAAACAGAGTGGGCTGGAGAGACTCTCTATGCCAAGGGCAGTTGTGGGCTAGAGCTTATTTATACCGGTGTAGATGCTGAACTGCATAGTGTTTTGTGGGATCATGTGCTTGATTTTAGTATACCTTTGGATTTTACCGGTTTGGAAGTAGATGCTCAGATAATCGGAGTCGAGGTTAATACAGAATCATTCAGGCATCAGCTTACAGAAAATGGCCTTGAGGTGGTAGCATCTCTGGTTATATTGGCTGAAGTAGCTGCACCTGAGGGGGTAGTCTGTGTTTTAGAGGCGATGACCTTAGATGAGGTAGTTGCAAAACCTGCCTATATAACTTTTGTAACCGTAGAAGATGATGATTCCCTTTGGAAGCTTTCGATGAGATACCAGATTCCGCTGGCAAATATTATGGAAGACAATGCCTTAACTGAAGAAGGAATAGTCCCTGGGCAAAGACTGTGTTTAAGAAGAGCCAAAGGTTAAAAATTTATTCTGTTAAAGTAAAAAAGCTACCTCAAAAAAGGTAGCTTTTTTGTTTATCATGGTTAAGCATGTCGATTAACTTGAAAGTAAAAGTCTATTATGAGGGTTAGCTAAATAATTTATCTATTTAACGCAAAGCCCTGGCGAGGAACACGAACAGTTGTTATAACGTTATCGATATTGGGTAATAGAATATTGTAAAAAAGTAGATCAAGACCTATTATAATCTTCTGGTTTATTAGAAAAGAGATGGCTTGAATGTTATTAAGGCCAACATTTAATAGGTTTCCTGCTGCTAATCACAGTGATTTTCAATTTGCCTATAGCTGTGCCGCTGATC
>JAHDNZ010000025.1 GCA_018435125.1 Bacillota bacterium
AGAAAGAGCTACTGGCGAATAGCCCATAGCCCTATCTTGTACAAAGCTTTATCCAACGAGCGTTTTAAGCGAATCGGATACCTCAGCTTCAGTGAATGTTATTCTGCAAGCAATGTGTAAACTTTGGAAGCGCCGTATACCGAACGGTACGTACGGTGCTGTGGGAGGTTGGCTACTCAAATAAGGGGTAGCCTCCTACCCGATTTAAAAAATTCAATATAAGGGTATTTATTAACTAGAGTTTTTCGGGAGGTGCTACCATGAAAAGTTGGCTTAAATTTATTTTTCTAAGTCTGTTTATAGTCATAATTTTTGGTGGTGGTCCTCTTTATCTCTATCTTTATATCTTGTTATTTACAGTGCTTTTGGTGCAGATTTGGGCCCAAATAGCGTTACTACGCATGGTGGTTGAGAGAAAAGTTGCCCAAAAAGGTTATTTTGTCGGTGAAACTATTGGGGTTACCTTAGAAGTTAAAAACATAGGTTTTTTGCCAGTTCTATGGGCTTATATTGAGGAAAAAGTACCACTTGGTCTTATAGGACAAGAAAAAAAAGCAGTTGTTTCTTTAGCGGGGAAAACAAAACGGGTTTTAAATTACACATTTAGGACATATGAACGAGGGATTTATTGTTTTAATCCGGTAAAAGTTGTTACCGGTGATATTTTAGGATTATATTATTTTCAAAAAGAGAGCTTTTCACCTGAGGAAATAATTGTCTATCCTCGTTACAAGAAACTAATATTTGATCAGGTTAGCATCAATGGTCCAAATGCTTGTATAAAAGCTCAAATAAGCCTCAAAGCTGATCCCATGGCAGTATTGGGTAGTAGAGATTATCAAAAAGGAGATCCGTTAAATCACATAGATTGGAAAGCAACAGCTAGAACTCAAAGTCTTAAAACCAAACAGATTGAATATCGTAAGGATTTAACTTGCGCTATTATTTTAAATGGTAATCTTAGTGATTATCAAACACAGGCTGATTTAGAAAAGGCAATCGAATTAGCAGCAAGTCTGGCCAAATGGGTACTTAATAAAAAAGGACAGGTGGCAATTTACTCTAATGGTAGACACAAAAAACATTTAGAAGATCGTAGTTTTCCTGTTTTAGGAGTTAGTGCCAATGATGATAAAAATCAGTTTCTAAGGATTTTAAGAGTATTAGCACTCCTAAACGTAAGTAATAGTTACCCATTTAAAACACTTTTTGATCGCATAAGAAGCAAATTATTTATTGGAACGATATTACTAATTGTGACACCTTATCTAGATTGCGAAACCTGGCAGAGGCTTACACAAGCAACCAAGAAAGGTCATCAGGTATGGATAATACTAACTAGAAGACTAAAACATGCAAAACAAGATGAATATTTCCAGCAAGCTAAAAGTATGGGTTTAAAAATATTTATAGCAGAAGAAAAAGAGGAGGTGGGAACAATTGAACTTAAGCTACTCTGAGTTTCAAATGGTGAAATTGCTTCTACCACTGCTAGCTGCTTTATTAATAGGACAGTTTTTTCTTTTAATAAGTGCGATTTGGTTTTCGAGTTGGTTTTTTATGGCTTTTTTAATTGCTATCTCATTTCTGGCTGATATTATCGAACAAGAAAGAAAGTCAGAAGCTCCGCTACTGATTAACATTTTGTTTGTATTTATAGTCTATTTGGCAGGTAATTTAATATTAATAAAACAAAAAGACTTATCTCTAACAGTAAGCAACCTTTTCTATCAGAGAAACGAAATGTCAGCTGGTTTTATGGTGCTTTTAGCAACTTTTTGGGGAATGAGTCATGGTAACATGCTTTCATCCTTAAGAGCTTATTGGAGTTTTGATACTAATGAGCTTTCCACACAAAGAGAAGAAGCTTTTTCTCCTCCAGCAATGGTTATGGCAATTAAACGATGCCTTTTGTTGGGATTTTTTGAACATCTTTTCAGCTGGTATTATAAGCTGCTACTTTACCAATTGCTGCTTTTTTGGGTCTTAGCCTTTAGCTATCTTGGCCTTATGCAGTTTTGGGGATTATCACTTAATGTTAAAAGTATCGGTCTTAGTATCCCAAGTAATATAACACCACTCTGGAGAAATTCACTTTTTATATTTATAGTTTTAATTATTGCTTTGGCAGTTCTTTTACCTAAAAATATCCTCACCATAAAAGAGGAGAGGCTTTCTGAGGGTATTGTAAATCTGTTAAGCAAGGTCCATTATAGACAATCCGAAAATTCCAAGGACAGAACAAATATCTTTAAACCCCTAACTAAAGATGAATATAATTTAGAAGGAACTTATTTTCAAAGCGAATCTAACCTTACCGGATGGCTGTTCATTGCTTTTTTTCTCGTACAGCTAATTATTGTCGTATTGGTACCGGCTTTATTTATTATGGGTATAATAGGTTGGCTACTCTATAATGTATTACAATCCGAATACAATCGCCTGGAAGGATTACCACGGTTTTTTGTGCGTTTCTATCTATGGTTTAAGCAGTTGGTGCAGTTTCGAATTAAAAGAGTGAAAAAAGCGGATGTGGTTTGGTTAAAAGAAGAAAAAAGACAGGTTATTAGCCCCCGCAAACTTAAAAAAAAGCAGCATAGAGGCACCATTTATGAGCGCTTAATCAGAGCCTGCCAAACTCAAGGTTTGATTTATAGAAAGAGTCAAACACCTTTTGAATATAGTACTCAAATTGCCAAGAGCTGGCCGGTAATAGGTGATAGAGCTAATGCCATAACAGTATTTTATGTAGCAAAAAAGTATGGTAAGAGGCAGTTTAATACTGCTAAAACCAATCTTTATGAAGATCATTTAAAAAGTATCATTGAGTTTTTCAAAATTACTACTAAGGAAAATACTTATTTAAGGCAGGAAATCCCTCGCCTTTAAGAGAAAATAAGACTGACACAGATAGTTAAAAAGAAAGTAATACCAAGCTTAGGGTATTTAGGTTTGTAAAGAAGGATTTTTGGGATTATGTCGAAAATGTTATAGTAGATAGAATTCTAAAAAAAGCTGTATCAAGGTAAGAAGGATTTAACTAAAAAATGAAGAACTTTCCTAGGTAGCAGACTTCTAAACAAAACGATATCTGTGCCTGCCATATATAGTTAACTTTCTCTTTGCACACATCCGAGTTAGATCCTATTTCGGAAGTCAAAACAAGGAGGGGATGCATAGGAAATAAAATTCCTATAAGCTGTCATTTCTTACGATTTCCGGTGTTGGGCCAGTTTATTTGGGTTGACTTTGGGGGGAAAGAGTTAAACTTTTGACCGAATGTGTGCAAGGAGTGCGAATTTGCTGAGAAACGGATTCACTAGGGTGGGTGAAAAACCGGTCTCAGGTATTGAAGGTTTTATTTTCATGGACTTGGCGAGTTCTTGAAAAGATACCTTTGACATAAAAGTTTACTCCGATCAAGAGGAGAGAATTTGCGAAGGAGTGAAGTTTTTAATGGCAACTACATCAGTTACCCCGAATGCCACACCAGAGGTACAAGCTTCTCACAGCAAACCTCGTAGCACTTGGGAGAGAATGAAGGAGTACCGCTGGTCCTATCTGTTTATTGCTCCGTACATGTTAATCTTTACAGTATTTACGGTTATTCCGGTTATCTGGGCTATGTTTTTGAGTTTAACCTATTACAACATGATTCAACCACCAGTTTGGGTTAGATTTGAAAACTATATTAGATTATTCGCCGATGACCAACTGTTTTATTTAGCTGTCAAAAATACGTTTTACTTTTCCATTGTTACCGGTCCTCTTGGCTATTGTTTATCATTGATTCTAGCTTGGCTTATTAACGAAGTTAAGTATCGTAAGCTTTATACATTAATTTATTACATCCCATCTATTACATCCGGTGTTGCGATGGCTGTTATTTGGATGTATCTGTACAACGGTAGTAAATACGGTTTACTCAACTATCTGCTCTTAAAATGGGGTATTATTGAAGAACCCGTACTGTGGTTAAAGAATGTTAAAACAACCTTACCAGCTATTATGGTAACCTCAATCTGGATGAGTATGGGAACATCTTTCTTGGTGTTTATTGCAGCCTTACAAGGTGTGCCTCATGAGCTTTATGAAGCTGCACTTATTGATGGCGCAACTCGCTGGCAGGAGTTTTGGCATATTACTCTGCCTATGATTCGTCCTGCATTGTTGTTTGGTGCGGTTATGACCGTTGTTAGCTCGTTCCAGGTATTTGACTTGACTATGGTTATGGCGGGATTTCCAAGTACTCTTTATTGCGCGCATACCATTGTTGGTCACCTGTATGACTATGCGTTCCTGCGCTTTGAGATGGGTTATGCTTCGGCAATCGCTATTGTTCTGTTCTTGATGACTTACATCATCTCTTCAGTATTGCGTAGGGTTCTCTCTTCCAAGGATCTATAATAAGGTTATTATGAGAGAGAACGGATAGTTATAAGAAATAGTAGACTTTAGTCAAAACCTAAGGAGGGACAGAAATGTCTGCCAAAAAAAGAAAGGCCCCAACCAGGGGTAAGGCAGTTGAAAGAGTTACTACAGGTCAGATTGTTATTTATGCTATTTTAACTCTCGGTGCCATTATTATGAGCTTGCCGATTGTTTATATGATATCAACAGCTTTCAAACCGGTTACTGAGTTGTTGCTTTATCCACCAAGATTTTTAGTGCGTGTACCTACGACTAAAAACTTCAGCGACTTGGCTTTAGCTATGTCGAGTACGGATACACCCTTTATCCGCTATATTTTCAACAGTGCTTTTGTTTCTACAATTGTTGTTTGCGGAACAATTATCTTGGCTACATTGGCAGCTTATCCTCTAGCCAAGCACAAATTTCCTGGCAAAGAATTTATCTTTAACTTGATTGTTAGCGCTCTTATGATTTCAGGCCATGTAACCATGATTCCGAGATATCTGGTTATTCGTAATACAGGCTGGATTGATACCTACTATGCTTTGATTATTCCAGCTTTAGCGGGTTCATATGGACTCTTTTTAATGAAGCAGTTTATTGAGCCTATTCCAAATGAGATGCTGGAGTCGGCAAAAATGGATGGTGCAAGTGAGTGGAAGATCTTTACTCATATTATTCTGCCACTTTGTAAACCAGCTTGGGCAACTCTTTCCATCTTTACCTTTATCGGTACATGGAATGACTTCTTTACTCCACTTATTATGACAAAATCAGACTCCATGAAAACATTACCTCTAGCTATGAGAACCATCTCTGATGGTACGACAATCGCCCGTATGGGTGCTGCTGCAGCCGGCAGCTTCTTAACCACAATTCCAGTTATTTTGGTATTTATCTTCTTCCAGAGATATGTAGTTGAAACAATGACCTATTCTGGTATGAAGGGCTAAATCATTAAGAGGTGAAACTAAATGGTAACCGTACGGCTCGAAAATATTGAAAAAGTGTTTGAACAAAAGTTGCCCACTGGGGAAGTCTCTAAAGTTTTTGCCTTAAATAACATTAACTTAACCATTAATGATGGAGAGACTATCGCAGTTGTTGGGCCGTCGGGTTGCGGGAAGTCTACTTTATTGCGTGTAATTGCCGGTTTGGAACGTCCTACAAATGGGAATGTTTATTTCGGTGAGAAGATAGTCAATGAAGTAGAACCTAAAGATCGCGGCATCGGCATTGTTTTCCAAAACTATGCCTTATATCCTCACTATAAATCCAAAGGTAACCTTTCGTTTTTCTTCAAACTTCGTAAAGTCAAAGAGGAAGAGATCGATGAACGTGTAAGAGTCACCGCAGAAACTCTTGGCGTAGGTTTTGAAGAATTGCTAAACCGCAAACCCGGTCAGCTCTCTGGCGGACAACAACAAAGAGTAGCTCTAGGACGTTGTATAATCAAGGAACCTACTATCTTTCTTTTGGATGAACCACTTTCTAATCTTGATGCTAAATTACGTGAAAGAACAAGAATTGAGCTCAAACGTTTGTTGAGAAGATTTAAGGTCACCACTTTTTATGTTACTCACGATCAGGTAGAAGCTGTAACCTTAGGTGACAGGATTGCAGTTATGAAAAGTGGTGTTATCCAGCAGGTAGCTCCCTATAACGAAATCTACAGACATCCTATTAATATGTTTGTAGCCAACTTTATCGGGCTACCACCTATGAAATTTATGGATGTTCAGTTAAAAGGCAAAAAATTAGTTGGTGAGGGTTTTGAGATAGAAATATCCTCAGAAGTTGCCAATGTTATTGGTAATGAAGACAGAAAATTAGCTCTAGGTATTCGCCCTGAAAATATTCAGTTTAAAATGACCCAAGAAGCTGGTTATTATCCTGTAAAAATTGATGTTATCGAGCCTTTACCTAACGAAGGAGCTAAATACCTCTTCTTTTCGTTTAAAGAATCGGTAGAGGCTATTACCAAGGCGGATCTTAATTTTGAAGGCAATGTAGGAGATACAATCTATGTGTGGTTTGATCCGGCTAAAATATATGTTTTTGATAAAGAAACTGAAGAGACCATAGTTGCACAGGATAAAGTATTTTCATTTACTAATGCCTAATTCGGCAATTTCGTAAAAAGGGGGACACCGTTTTGGCAGAAGTACATTTGAAAAATGTAGTTAAGGAATATCCAAATGGTGTTGTTGCAGTTAATAATATTAACCTAGAAATAAAGGATCAGGAATTTTTAGTTTTAGTCGGACCTTCTGGTTGCGGAAAAACAACAACACTGCGTATGATTGCTGGTCTTGAGGAAATTACCAATGGTGATATCCTTATCGATGGTAAGGTTGTAAATAATGTTCCACCCGATGCTAGAGATATCGCAATTGTTTTCCAGGAATATGTTTTATATCCTCATAAGACAGTTTATGAGAACATGGCATTTGGACTTGAAAACAGCGGAATGAGAGAAGTCGAAGCTCAAAGAGCTATTGAAGAAGCTGCTAGTATTTTAGGTTTAACCAATTTGCTTGATAGATTCCCAGGGGAACTTTCGGGCGGACAAAAACAACGTGTAGCTCTAGGTCGTGCTATTGTTCGTCAACCAAAAGTTCTTTTGATGGATGAGCCACTATCTAACTTGGATCCGATACTTAGATCTGAGATGAGAGCTCATATAAAGAGAATGCAGCGCAAGAAAAAAGTTACTACAGTTTATGTAACCCATGATCAACAGGAAGCTATGACTATGGGTGATAGAATTATTCTGATGTACAATGGCGTTATTCAACAGCAAGGACCAGCTAGAGAACTCTATCTAAGGCCTAAGAATAAGTTTGTCGCTACCTTCCTAGGCAATCCAAGTATGAATATTTTTAACGCTAAGCTTGAACAAAAGGGTGAAAATGTTTACGCTAAAACCGATAAATTTAGTGTAAAACTTCTTCCTAAAGACGCCAAACAGGAAGGCGTACAGTCTCATATTGGCAAAGAAGTACTCCTCGGCTTGAGACCAGAAGCATTACAGGATGTAGAATATGTAACTGAAATCAGTGTTGATCCCGAAAACATTATCACTATCAAAGTTGATGTTTACGAACCAATGGGAGCATCTGCATATCTTACTTGGTTTGAAGGCGACAATAAGTATGTGGCCGAAGTTGATGCCCATACATCTGCAAAAGTAGAACAAAATATTAAACTTTATGCAGATCCTAGAGGAATTCAGTTGTTTGATAAGGAAACAGAAGAGACAATACTTGTAAAGGCCTAATTATATAGGTTTACACTGGAGCTAAATTTCCAGAAGGTATTTTAGCTCCTTGTAAAGTATATTTTAGTCAGAAAGTCCAATATAGTTTTTCAGTTCCTTATCATGGGTGGCTAAAAAGGACTCTGACGGTTGGGGGTTATGCTCCAGGATAATTATGAGATGGAGGGGAGACAAAATGACAAAGAAAGTATGGTTTGCTGGAATTCTTTCTCTGGTATTGGTAAGTCTTTTTAGCTTAGCTGCAATGGCAGATGATGTAATCAATCTGGATGGTGAGTGGCTCTTCCAGTTTGATGATGATTTAGCCTGGGCAGATGAAGACTATGATGTAAGTGATTGGGAGAGTTATGCTAAACCAGCTGAAGCACCGGCCTTAGGTTTTGGTTGGTATCGTTATGAATTTGAAGTTCCTGCTGATTGGGAAGGCAAAGGCGATCTTGAGGTACAATTACCTGTTCTCAACGATTTTGATTGGACTTTCATTAATGGCATCGGTATTGGCAATGGTAACCGTGCTGGAAAAAGAAAGTATTCTATCCCTGGTACCTATATTCAGTATGGTGAAAAGAATCTCTTAGCAGTTAGGGTTTATACTATCAATCCTGGTATTGGCCTAGATGGTAATATTACCGTTGAGCTTACAGGCAGTGTAAGTTTAGTTAAAAACCCAAGCTTTGAGTTGCCTACACCATATCCTGCCAATTGGATTCCCAATGGTATGGATAAAAAAGTATTTCTCTGGGAAAAAGCAGCTACCGTTTATACAGGATTCCACTGTCTAGGACTACGCGCTACCGATACCTTAGTTGATAAAGTTGGTTATTGGCAGAGCGATATTATTAGGACTAAGCCTGGTACTGAGTTTAAGGCTCAAGTCTATGTCAAAGCTGAGGATCCTAGCGGTGAAACTACAATCCAACTAGGTTTCTTTGATGCAGAAGGTAAAGAACTTGGTGAAAGAGCAGTTAGCCGCAATTTGGCTCGTCGTACTGCTGACTGGACAAGAGGAAATGTTAGAGCTGATGCTCCGGAAGGAACAGTATATACCAAGATCTTCTTAGTATCTAAAGAAAATAGTGGCACAGTCTGGTTTGACGATGTATCTCTTACTATTGAATAAAAAATAGGCTGATCATAGAGAAAGCTTCTCCTCCAATAGGAGGAGAAGCTTTCTTCAAATTAAAGGTAATTTTCCGATGGAAGGTGGCTTTATGGAAAAAACTCGTGATGAGCAGTTTGATAACTACCAGCGCGAAGCTTTAGCCGCAACCGCAGACAACAAGTCAGCCTTAATTGCTGGTTTTTTAGCAGGGTTAGCTTTGTTTTGTAGTATTATTGGCTTATATTTGGTTTTGCTACTATTAATGGCGATTATGGGTACTTTCTTATCATTACCTACATTAAAAGAAGCAGCGACTAGATCATCTACAGCCATTGGAATCAGTGGTGATCTAAGAAGTCTCTTTCAAAGTCTGTTATCACTAACCATGCTTCTTTCTCTTTTAGGTGCCTTTAGTGGTAATATTAATCGCAAAAACAAAGTAATATCTGTTTGGAACATTAAGTTTAACAAAGATTTTATTCCTTATTACTTACTTTCGGTATTATTAATAGGTAGTTATTTTATTTCTCTTTTACCGCAAGCGACAATAACCATTATCACTTTAAGTGATAACACAGGTTCAGTTCCACTTTGGGGCATCATTATTCTGGTTATCGGATTAGCTATTCCACCTAGCATTTTGCTCTATGAAACTTGGTGGTACTGGTATAAGAAAATATTACCTTCGTGGGTAAAGGATAAGAATACATTATCCTAAAGATAAGTAATGCTTTTTCAAAATGCCGGCTTATAACGTTCAATCTTTAAAGCAAAGAGTTTTTCAGGTAAAATTTCTAAATCTAAAGGAAAAAGCCGGAGAGATTGCGAATTAATAATTGTTTAACTTCGTATTAAGGAGTGATCTGATGTTACGCAATATTAAAATAGCGCTTTGTCTGGTATTTGCGCTTTTGATTAGTGTTCAGGTCTTAGCGGATGTATGGGTTGACGAAATATCGGCCAAAAAAGGTGAAGATCTGAAAAGCTTTCTTTCATTGACGCAAAAGTACCAAGAAGATAACTGGCTTAAAGTTAACAGTAAAATAAGCAAAGTAGTGGAAGCTGAAAGTGGTAAACTCGGAAATGGGGCAATAGTTCAAACCAGCTCGACTGCCTCAGGTGGCAAGGTAGTTTCCGGTTTTAATCAACCCGGTTCTTATATAGAATGGGAATTTGAAGCTCCAGCTAGAGGAATGTATGAGTTTTGGTTTAAATATAGTTTACCAGATGCCGAAGCTGAACCGATTGTTTTAGATATTACAGTCGATGGTAAACATCAGTTTATAGAAATGACCGATATTCATTTTAATGTTGTCCCATATGCTTCTGCCTTAGAGACTCTTGAGCGTATAGAGCCTGCATCTGATAAAGACAATGGTGTACCTTTTGGATTTATTATGGATAAAGGTAAACACAAAATTCGGATTGATAATCTTAGTGGCGAGTTTGAACTTGATTATCTGAGAATCTCTGGCGCGGTAAAACATTTCTTCTTTACTCAAGGTGAAAACTATGCTGCTGGTTCCTCTACATTAAAGAAAGTTAGTCGTATTGCAGCCAGCCGTGGTAAAGCTGTAAGTGGTTTTGAAAATCCTGGTGATTTTATAGAATGGAAAGTAAATGTACCTGAAGACGGATTATATGCGATCTTTTTCCGTTACACTTTAGGTGATCGCAGTGTTGAATGTGTTAGAAAGGTACAATTAAATGGTAAAACTATATATCCTGATTGGGATGAGGTTCACTTTTATCCGACCGATGGTTGGTCAGAAAAACGCAACGATTGGAAAGAAAGAAGATTAGAAGATCCTGAAACCAGACAGCCATATTTTATTTATATGCCCAAAGGCGAAGTTACCATTAGGATGGAAGCCGTCTCAGGACCTTTAGAGATTGACTATGTCGGCCTTATAACTCGAGATGGTGAAATCAAAGGTGAACTTAATTTCTGGGATTATTTAAGGTTATTATGGCATCAAATTATTAGTTTTTTTATTAGCTTTAACTAGACGATTGGAACAAATGAGGAGGTTTTACTATGAGCGGTTTACAAGAAAAGTATAATATTCTTGCTGTAAAAACAGATAAAAAAATCCGCAAAAAATGTGGTTTTCAAGCTGGTGCGGCAGTTATTCTAGCTGTATTAGTAGCTTATATTCTTTTTGGTGCTTTGATTCCTATTATTGTCTCTGCTGTGAGAACAGTTAGATATCAAGCGGCAACTCTGCCAGAAAAGGGAGAAGGACTTAAAGGCGGCGTCAAATTTATAATTTTTGTAGGTACTATCGTCTATCTAGGTATTTTAGGTGTTCTAGCAGCCAATTCCAGGGCTAAAGATAAGAAGGTTAAGTATCTCGGGACGGAAACATATTCTGATATCTATGTATTTGTTTTTGGGTTGATCCTGGCTTTAGCTGTAACTATGTTTTTGGTTAAGTATGAAATTTGGAGTATAGTTACCTTAGTGCTAAGTCCGGCTTTAGCTATTATTGCTCGTGGTGTCTGGTGGTGGGTTTATGCCCGTCTGTTATTTAAAAAGAGCGATTTAGATGCTGAAGCAACCATGGGTAAGTTTGAAGGAATTAGATAATTAAGAGCAGCCTCATGGCTGCTCTTTGCCTAGAGAGGATGATAAGTTAATATGCCTGAGGTGGGAGTAGTATTAGGCAGTGATTCTGATCTTAGAAAGATAGCTTCCGGCCTAGATCTTTTAAATAGATTGGGCATAGAAAATGAAGTTAGAATTATTTCTGCTCATAGAACACCAAAGGAAGCATTTGACTATGCAGAAAAAGCCAAAACACGTGGTATTAAAGTTATCATTGCTGTAGCTGGCCTAGCTGCTCATTTAGGTGGTGTTTTAGCTGCTGCTACAACTCTTCCGGTAATTGCTGTGCCTATTAATGCAGGTTCCCTAAATGGTCTTGATGCAGTATATGCTTCGCTACAAATGCCTCCAGGAGTACCGGTAGCGGTTGTGGGCCTGGACAATATGAAAAATGCAGCCTTGCTTGCAGCTCAGATTTTGGCTTTAGACTCAGAAAACATTGCCAGACAAGTAACAGAATTTAGAGAAAAACAAAGGCAAGAAGTGCTAAAAAAGGATAGCCAACTTCAGAAGGTGGGCTATCAGAGCTATTTAGAAGATAATTTCAATTCAAAGTAGAGCTATACTTTGTGACGGGTGATAACCTCTCTGATATTAATGACCGGTTTTTCCCGAAACTTTACCCGCAAAATATTATGGTGATATGCTTGACACTTAGACTGGCCAATGATATATTCAAGGCGTAAGAAGCAAAATTAATAAAAAGAAAGTGCACCTAGGGTTCCGTTTCTATTTTTTAGAGAGTCTGGACCAAGTGGTGCAGGCGGTTTTACCGCTACACCCTAGAGGGATAAAAACCCGGGCGGGCAGGTTTCTTAAATAAACCTGTCCGCCCTTATGTTTTTTTAAAACAAGTGGAGGTGGATGCTATGGATCTTTTCGAAAATATTTCGCCTTTAGATCATCGTTATTACCTTAGTAACCAAGATTTAGCTAAAGCACTAAGAGAGTATCTTTCCGAGGAAGCGGTGATAAAATCTCAAGCCTTAGCAGAGCTGGCCTTAGTCAAGGCCTTAAACAAGGCCGGACTTTGTTCACCTCAAGTAGTAGCCGAGGTAAGTGAAGCTGTAAACAAAATTACGCCAGCTAAAGTATATGAGGAGGAAGAAAAGACCAAACATAACATAAGAGCTTTAGTTAATTGTCTTAGAGAAAATGTCTCGGACCAAGCTAAACCCTGGATACACTTTACAGCGACTTCAGTAGATATTATGGATTCGGCCTCTTCATATCGTTACAAAGCAGTAACGGAAGAAGTGGTATTAAAAGGTCTCATTGAACTGGAGAAAACTTTACTTAGTTTGGCCAGAGAAAACGCTGGTGTTTTGCAAATGGGAAGAACACATGGACAGCATGCAGTACCGCTTACTTTTGGTTTTACTCTGGCGCTATATGTTGAACGCCTTGGCAGCCGCATTAGCTATCTTAAAGAAGCCAATAAAAACCTGACAGCCAAATTATCCGGAGCTGTTGGCGCTTATAATGCAAGTTCACTGGTAGTTGAAGACCCCTTAAAGCTGGAAGCAGACTTTGCTTTGGAATTAGGTCTTAAACCGGCAGCAATTGCGACTCAAATAGTGCCACCCGAGCCTTTGGCTGATCTTTTTCATGGTTATATAAGTGCTTTTGGGGTTATTGCTAACTTAGCGGATGATATGCGTCATCTGCAAAGAAGTGAAATCGGAGAAATTTTTGAGTATTTTGCTTCAACTCAAGTAGGTTCGTCCACCATGCCACACAAACGTAACCCCTGGAATTTTGAACATGTAAAAAGTCTCTGGAAGAGTTTTATGCCCAGGATGATTACCGTATATATGGACCAAATTTCCGAGCATCAAAGAGATCTAACCAATTCAGCTTCAGAACGTTTTTATGCTGAGATTGTGGCCGGTCTTTGTCTGGCGATAGATAGAATCAACAGAGTGCTTTCACGCCTTAAAGTTGATGAAAAAGCGATGCTGAAAAACTTTATGCAAAGTTCTCAGATGGTTATTGCGGAACCTCTTTATATTTTGCTGGCTGATTCTGGTCATCCCGATGCTCATGAGTGTGTGCGCAAACTCACTCTAGAAAGCCAAAAGACAGGAAAAACTTTATGGGCCCTTATTGAAGAAGACCAAAAGCTATTTGAATTGCTGTCAGTATTACCAGAGGAAAAACTAGAAATCATTAAAGATCCCAGTAAATATATCGGGCTAGCACAAGAAAAGGCACTGACAATTTGTGATAAATGGCAGACATTAATTGAGGAGGTCTAAACATGGAAAAGCTATATGAGGGTAAGGCCAAAATAGTTTATGCAACCGAGGATCCCAAAGAGGTGTTAATCTTCTACAAGGATGATGCTACCGCTTTTAACGGCTTAAAGAAAGATACCATCAAAGGCAAAGGCCGTTACAATTTGGCTATCTCAAAGATCTTTTTTGATCATTTGGCTCAAAACGGTATCAAAACACACATGGTGGATGTAATTGATGAATTAACCATGCGGACCAAAAAAACAGAGATAATTAAAGTGGAAGTAGTAGTACGTAATATTGCTGCCGGAAGTCTCTGTAAAAGGCTTGGTTTGCCTGAAGGGTTAGAACTGAAAAAACCAATTTTAGAGTTTTACTACAAAGATGATGCGCTAGGAGATCCCTTAGTCAACGAATACCATATAGAAACACTAGGGGTAGCCACTAAAGAAGAACTATCAGAGATTGCCACTCAGGCACTTAAGATTAACCAACTGTTACAAGAGTTTCTTAAAAAACGTGATCTGCTTTTGGTAGATTACAAATTAGAATTTGGTCGCTTTGAGGGTGAGATACTTCTTTCTGATGAGATATCACCCGACACCTGTAGATTTTGGGATAAAAACACTCGTAAAAAACTTGATAAGGATCGTTTCCGTCAGGATTTAGGTCAGATTACCGAAGCATATGAAGAAGTACTCAAGCGGCTTAGCTATTAAGTAAGCTTTTTTAAAATGAGTAAAGCTAGACTAAAGCACTAAGGAGGCTTGCCAATGGAACGTCAAATCTATGAGAGTATGGGTCTTTCTGAGGTGGAATTTGAAGAAATTGTTGCTATTTTAGGCCGAGAGCCAAACTATACCGAAGTAGGTCTTTTTGCGGTGATGTGGTCTGAACACTGTGGATATAAACATTCACGAGCTCAGTTTGCTAAATTTCCTAAAAAAGATCTCGGTTCCGATGAAAATGCGGGTTATGTTGAGGTTGATGATCTAGCTGTGGTCTTTAAGGTGGAAAGTCACAATCATCCTTCTGCTGTTGAACCCTATCATGGAGCAGCAACAGGTGTAGGTGGTGTTTTAAGAGATATCTTTACTATGGGTGCAAGACCAGTTGCGGTGCTTAACTCACTTCGCTTTGGTAATTTAGATCAGCCACATACCCAATACCTTTTTCGCGAAGTAGTAAGGGGTATGGCAGATTATGGCAATATTGTCGGTGTACCTACGGTTGGAGGAGAAGTATATTTCCATGATTCATTTAAGGATAATCCCCTTGTTAATGCTATGGCTGTTGGAGTGGCACCAAAGGCTAAATTAGCAACATCTAAAGCTAAGGGTTTAGGTCTTACAGTTTTAGTTGCCGGTGCCAAAACAGGTGCAGAAGGTATTCATGGTGCAACTTTTGCCTCAGTAGAATTGGGAGAGGGTGAAAAAAAACCCAGTAAGACTCAAGAAGGTAACCCTGAAATGGAAAGAAGACTGATTGAAGCCTGCCTAGAGGTAATAGACAAGGATTTAGTTAAAGCAATGCAAGATATGGGAGCAGCAGGTTTTACAAGCTCATCCTGTGAGATGGCAGCCAAAGGCAATGTGGGTATGGAACTTATTTTAGATGAAGTGCCACTGAAATCAGAAGGCCTTACCCCCTATGAAATTATGCTTTCTGAAAGTCAAGAACGTATGTTACTTGTTATAGAGCCCGAAAAACTCCAGGAAGTGAAAGCAATTTTTAAAAAGCATGAAGTTCCTCTAGCCTTTGCCGGGAAAACTACAGCTGATGGCCTTTTGAGAGTAAAACTTCGTGGTGAAGTCTATGCTGAAGTACCGGCTAAAGCTTTAGCTTCGGCACCACTGCTTCATCCAGAGGCAAAAAGACCTGCCTACCTTGATGAAGTACAAGTGGATCTTAAGGTTAATGAACCTAAAGATTATAGGGCTGCAATAATGCAACTATTACAACACCCAGACTTTACTTCAAAAGAGTGGATCTATAAGCAGTTTGATGTCAATTCCAGGGGTCAGACTTTATTTGGCTCAGGCGGTGATGGTGCTGTAATTAGTGTTGACGGCAGTAAAAAGCTTTTGGCTTTCAGTATTGATTGTAATTCTCGTTATTGTTATCTAGATCCGGAGAAAGGATCTCAGATGGCTGTGGCTGAAGCAGCTCGCAATGTAGCTGTTACAGGGGCAAAACCTCTTGGGGTAACCGATGGTTTATGTTTTGGTAATCCCGAAGACCCTGAGGTATTTTATACTTTTGCCCAAAGCATTGATGGAATTGCCAAAGCCTGTCTAGAGCTTGATATTCCGGTTGTAAGTGGTAATGTGAGCTTTTATAATGAGTCACAAAAAAAGCCTATCTATCCAACTCCGGCTATTGGTGTAGTGGGAGTGATTGAAAGCGGTAATTATACAACTATTGCCCCTCAAAAAGACAACCTCCTAGTTTTATTGGGTAATAATGAAGGCAATTCTTTAAATGCTTCTAGTTATCTTCAGATAATAGAAGGCCAGGTTAAAGGCAAAGTTTTTGAGATTAAATGGGAGGAAGAAAAAGCTCTGCAAAAGGTGCTGGTTAACTTGAATGCGGCTAAACTTATTACCGCAGCTCATGATGTAGCAGATGGAGGGTTAGCAATCGCTTTAGCAGAGATGGCTTTAGCTGCCAATATGGGCCTAACAATTAATCTATCAGCCTCAAAACCCCATTTGGCACTTTTTGGTGAGAAACCATCTAGAGCGATTGTAGCTTTGGATAAGGCAGTTTATTATGCTCTCAAAGATATAGCTGAAGCAGAGGGAGTTTTAGTCACAGTTTTAGGAGAGGTCAAAGGAGAAAGTCTAAGAATTGAAAACCAAGGTCATACTCTTTGCGATCTGGGGTTAGTAGAACTGAAAAAGGCCAGTTTAAATCTCAGTCAGATAATGGAGGGCTGAGTAATGGCAGAGATAACAGAAGAATGTGGAATTTTTGCAGCCTTCAGTTTAAATGCTGATGAAGATGTTGTGCCTTTTGTTTATAATGGCTTATTTTCTCTGCAACATCGAGGACAGGAGGCAGCAGGTGTAGCCCTTTTAAGTAACGGCTCAATTGAGGTTTACAAGGGTCTTGGCCTGGTAAATCAGGCTCTCAGGGAGATCGAAGGGAAAAGCCCAACTTCCAATATGGTTTTAGGTCATGTGCGTTGCAGTTCGAGTGGAGAGCGTTCGGTAGTAAATGTACAACCTTTTGTGGGTCATACTGCCCATGGAGATATAGCTATTGCTAATAATGGAAATTTAGTTAATTCCAGGAATCTGCGCGAAGATCTAACTAAAAGAGGAACTCTGTTGCAAACTCGTACAGACGCGGAATTAATCTTAGCTTCAATTGCAAAAAACAGTAGACTTGATATGCAAAGTGCAATATCTCAAGCAGTTTCACAGACTGTAGGGGCATATAGCTTTGTTTTAATGGACAGCAATAGCTTCTATGCTTTAAGAGATCCTCAGGGGATGAAGCCTCTTTGTGTAGGTAGATTAGCTGATATTTACATGATATCTTCGGAAAGTTGTGCTTTTGAAAACTGTGGAGCTGAGTTCCTTTTTGAGATAGACCCCGGTGAGCTTGTTATTATAAACCAAGAGGGAATCCAAAGGCAAAATGTACTTTCTATAGAAGACCCTGCTTTATGCGTCTTTGAATATATTTATCTAGCTAGACCCGATTCGATATTAGCCGGTAAGAGTGTACACCAGATTAGAAGGGCGCTAGGGAGAGAATTAGGCCGTGAAAAACCACTGGATGCTGATTTAGTTATGGCAGCACCTGAATCCGGAACCTCGGCTGCTTTGGGCTTAGCTTCGGAACTAGGCTTGCCCTTTGATATTGGTCTAGTTAAAAACCGTTATGTAGGGAGAACTTTTATAAGACCGGATCAAAAGACTAGACAAAATGCTCTAAGATTAAAACTCACACCAATAGCACCAGTCCTTAAAGACAAAAAGGTGATTTTAGTTGACGACTCCATTGTCAGAGGAAATACCAGTCGGAAAACAGTTAAGCTTTTAAGAGAAGGCGGTGCTAAGGAAGTAGCTGTTTATATCGCTTCACCACCATTTAAACATCCTTGCTTTTATGGTGTTGATGCAACTAATCCCAAAGACTTAATTGCCAATTCACTTAGTAAAGAAGAGATTCGTCAGGCCATAGGTGCTGATATCCTCGAGTTTCTAAGTTTAGAGGGCCTATATCGAGCTATTGGCGTCAGCGCGCAAGAGATTTGCAGTGGCTGTTTTAGTGGTAAATATCCAACGGTGATTGATATATAGAAAAAAAACGAGGGGGGAGTATTATGCAAAAAGGAGCAACCTATAAGGAATCAGGGGTTGATATCCAGGCCGGTTATAAATTCGTCAATTTAATTAAACCTTTGGCTAAGGCTACAAGACGTAGTGAAGTTCTCACTGATATTGGCAGTTTTGGTGGTTTTTTCCGTTTGGGTTCCTATAAGGATCCGGTCTTGGTTTCTGGTACAGATGGAGTAGGAACAAAACTTAAACTGGGATTTTTAATGGACAAACATGATACGGTTGGTATCGATGTTGTAGCCTATTGTGTGAACGATATTATCTGTCATGGTGCGGAACCAATTTTCTTTTTGGACTATTTAGCCTGTGGTAAACTAGACCCGGAAAAAATGGCAGCTGTAGTTAGAGGTGTTGCCAACGGTTGTATTGAAGCCGGCTGTGCTTTAATTGGTGGCGAAACTGCAGAAATGCCCGGTTTTTATCCGGAGAATGAATACGATTTAGCCGGTTTTGCTGTAGGTGTG